>JASFYZ010000197.1:0-14159 GCA_045046665.1 Desulfobacterium sp. | reverse complement strand
CCGATCTGTGGATAAAATTATAAATATAGATGCAGGCAAAAGAGAGTTGCTTCATGGAAACTAAATGTATCGGTCTTTTTGTTAAAAGAGATAAACTGGCAAGAAAAAAGGCAGTGGAGTTGGAAAAATGGCTGCTGCAAAGAGGCAACACTGTTTTTTATGCCGATGAACCAGATATCTCATTCTCCCAAAAGGCCCCTTTCTGCATTATTGTTTTGGGGGGAGATGGTACTTTTTTAAGTGCGGCCCGCCTGGTGGGGAGCCGGGATATTCCCCTCATGGGAATTAAATTTGGTGAGGTGGGGTTTCTGGCTGAAACCCTGGAGGCCCACCTGTTTCAGGCAGTGGAACAGGTGTTGGAGGGAAAATATGTCATAGAGGAACGCATGCGCCTCCAAGTGAGTGTGATCCGGGAGGGAAAAAAAATTGCATCTGTGGGGGTTTTAAATGATGTGGTGCTCAACAAGGGGGCTCTTTCACGCCTTGCCCGCTGCGCTGTGTACATTGATTCGAGCTATCTCACCACCTTTAAGGCTGACGGGCTCATTGTGGCAACGCCCACAGGTTCCACAGGTTACTCCCTGGCCGCCGGTGGCCCTGTTATTCATCCCGTTGTGCCGGGGATTATCCTGACCCCCATCTGTCCTTTTACCTTGACCAACCGTCCCTTGATTATTCCAGATACAGCTCAGGTGGAAATGCACCTGGAGGATGATCCCTCTGATATTGTCCTTACCTTTGACGGCCAGGAGGGCATGGCCATTGATTCCCGGGATAAAATTGTGGTGAAAAAAGGAAGTCATCCCGTGAAGATGATTTCTCTCTCCCGGGATAATTATTTTAATGTGCTCAAGGCAAGACTCATGTGGAGTGGGGGACGCGGGTAATCAGGGGGTCTCACTGGATTCCCAGATGTCCACAATTTTAAGATTACCTGGATATTCCATGGTTTTATATTTCGTAATACCCGCCAGTCGTCGGGTGATCTGGCTGATTCTTGAAATATTAGACTGAATGGTGTGCATGTCTTTGGCAATCTGGCTGTCGGGGTCCTGTTCCATGGTGACGAGCTCTGAATGGCCCAGCAGGGTTTGTAAGGGCTGGTTGAGTTCATGGCACACGGCCCCGGCCATCTCCAGAACTCCCTGGAGTCTTTCTTTTTCTCCCTGCTCCTGTTCTGCCCGGTTTCGTGCCGTAATGTCGGAAAATGTGGCAATTAGACAGGCCATGGGATGCTGGGGATCGGCACTGCCTACTTTGATGTGTCCGGGGAATGTGGACCCATCTTTGCACATGAGTAACAGCTCTATTTCCATTTTGTTCGTGTGGGGGAATTGGTCGTATATGGCTTTCCCGGCCTCCAGAAAGGCCTCTTCGGTGGGGTAAATCATTCGCAGGCTATGGTTTTTAAAATCATCCTTTCCGTGGTAACCGAAAAGTTTCACCATCTCCTGGTTAACCCATTTAAAGGTTCGGTTTTCCACAAGGGCAATGCCCACCGGTGATGTCTCAAGAATTTTTTCCAGGATTTGTCCCTGCTCCTGGAGGGCGTCGCTGAACTCTTTTCGTTCCAGGGCCAGGGCAATGTGCCGGGCCACCAGGTCAAGAATGTCCAGATCTTTTTGGGCGTAGCTGACATCCGGTATGTAGCTTTGTACGGCAACGACCCCTGTGACCCTGGTGCCGATTTTAAGGGGGGCTCCCAGCCATGTGTAGCTCAAGGTGCCAATTGCTTTTTTGTTAATTATTCTAGCATGTTCCAGAATGTCATTTTTTTCAAAAAGAAGGGGCTTGCCTGCCTGGATGACCCTGCCGGTCAGGGATGCAGTTTTGCTGAACTCCTGGATTTCATGAATGTTTTTGTCATACTTATCCACATAATAGGGAAAAGAAATGGCATCTTTATCGGGGTGATGTATAGCAATGAAAAAATTGTCTACATTGAGAATCTTGCCAAGGGAGGTGTGGATGGCCCGATAAAGTTCATTGAGATTCTGTGTCCGGTTTACGGCCTCGGCTATTTTCAACAAGACATCCATCAATTTATGATATTGTTTTTCGGAGTCAGACATTGTTTTTGATTCTTTTTTTTTATAAAAAACCGGCAAGAAAACCCTTGAGTCTTTAGCTCAGGGGGTGTTGACGGATTCCCGTCTGGGTTGTCAATTTTAATTTCTACGTGGACAGTATCTCATTTAAAATGATATAAATCAAGATTTATGACCCTTGTGGTGGGTGCCGATGTATCCATGGCCCGCTTAACGTTTAATTACCAAAAAAACCGTAATCCAGGACGGCAACGTGGCAGACTATAAAAATAGAAACAAATCCTTTGAAGAAATTTCCCTTCTCTATGAAATTCATGAGGCATTGAACGAGCACACGGATATGAAACGATCCCTTTACCGGGTGTTGAGTATCCTGGCAGAATCCCTGGATCTCATCCGGGGGACCATTACGCTGTTGGACCCTGTGACACGGGAGATTCACATCGAAGTGGCCCATGGGATTCCTGAAAAGGCCAAAAAGAATGTCAAATACAAGATGGGGGAGGGCATTACCGGTCGGGTGATCCAGACGGGAAAAGCCATGGTGGTTCCCAGCATCAGCCATGAACCGTTGTTTCTGGACAGAACCGATTCCAGAAAAGTCGACGTTGCCCAGGATTATTCTTTTATCTGTGTGCCGGTGAAGCGGGAAAAGAAGGTGGTGGGGGCCCTGAGTGCCGACACCCCCCTGGAGGGAAAAGAGACCCTTCAAAAGGGAGAGAAAATTCTTTCCGTGGTGGCCACCATGATTGCCCGCCATGTGATCAACCTGGAAGCTCTCCACATGGAAAAGGAATTTCTAAAAGAGGAAAACCTCCGCCTGAAGGGAGAATTAGAAAATAAATACAGTTTTTCCAACATCATTGGCAACAGCAACAAGATGAGAGAAGTGTTCCAGATGATTTCCCAGGTATCCCGGAGCAATGCAACGGTATTGATCCGGGGGGAGAGTGGCACTGGCAAGGAGTTGATTGCCAACTCCATCCATTACAACAGTCTCAGAAACAGCCATCCCTTTGTGAAAATTAATTGTGCGGCCTTGCCGGAAAACCTCATTGAAAGTGAGTTGTTCGGCCACGAAAAGGGATCCTTCACCGGGGCGGTCACCCAGAAAAAAGGGAAATTTGAGATGGCCAACAAGGGCACCATTTTTCTTGATGAGATCGGCACCATGCAGCCGGGGGTTCAAATCAAACTGCTCCGGGTACTCCAGGAAAGGGAATTTGAGCGGGTGGGGGGGTACAAAACCATTAAAAGTGATGTGAGAATCATTGCCGCCACCAACAGCAATCTGGAAGAGATGGTGGAGGAAAAAACCTTTCGGGATGATCTTTATTTCCGGCTGAATGTATTTCCCATCTATCTGCCCAGCCTTCGCATGCGCCGCACCGATGTGATGCTGCTTGCCGATTTTTTCCTGGAAAAATATGCCCGGGAACATTTTAAGAAAATTCAACGATTCTCCACCCCGGCCATTGACATGATGATGCAATACCATTGGCCCGGCAATGTCCGGGAACTGGAAAACTGCATTGAACGGGCTGTTCTTCTGTGCAACGAAGGGGCCATCCACAGCTATCATCTTCCGCCGAGCCTGCAGACGGGAAAGGAGTCCTGCACCCTTGTGCCCATGACCCTGGAAGCGGCTGTTTCTAATCTGGAAAAAGAGATGATCATTGATGCCTTGAAAAACACCCGGGGAAATATCAAAAAAGCATCGGAACTCTTGGGAACCACGGTGCGTAAATTTTCCTATAAAGCCTCACGACATGAGATTAACTATAAGGAATACCGGGGATGTTAGGGAATATTGTAAATGCTGTGGCCATTATTGCCGGTGCCCTTGTGGGGCTTTTATGCCGGGGGGGGATTCCGGAAAAATATAATAAAACCGTGGTGCATGCCATCAGTCTGGCCGTTTTGGTCATCGGTATCCGGGGGGCCATGAAATCCGATGCCCTGCTCGTCATTATCCTCAGTCTGGCTCTGGGAAGTCTTTTGGGTGAAATGCTTAAGATTGAAGATCGGCTGGTGACATTGGGCAAGCTTCTTGAAAAACGATTTGCCGGGGATGACGAGGGGTTTTACAAAGGTTTTGTTACGGCAACGCTTCTTTTTTGTGTGGGGTCCATGGGGATTGTGGGTGCCCTGGAGAGCGGGCTTGCCGGGGATCATCAGACATTGTTTGCAAAATCAGCACTGGATGGTATTTTTTCTATTATACTGGGCTCTTCCATGGGGCTGGGTGTACTGTTTTCGGCTTTTCCCGTGTTGATATACCAAGGGGGAATTACCCTGGCCGCCGGATTTATCAAACCCTTTCTTCAACCTGAAGTGGTGGCCCAAATGTCCGCCGTTGGCGGGGTGTTGATCATGGCCATTGGGTTTAATTTTGTTACCGATGCAAAGATTCGTATTGGCAGTATGATCCCTGCGGTTTTTTTACCCCTGTTGTGGTATGTGATCCTGGAATTTCTGGGGTAAATATTCGGCCAGCACCCCATCTTCCCCTATTTGGGCCTGCTCACATAGCATTAGTATGCTACGCAGTCCTAAATACGCGAATATGGGGCACTGGCCAAACATTTACATTACCAACCCAAATATTTACATATTCTGGATATCTGGATTAATAAGTGCATGGACGAAAGTTTTTTCCTGTTAAAATTTTGAATAACACCTATTATCAAAGTAATTGTCTGATGCATCAAGGGGAAAAAAATTATGTCCTGCTACTTAATACCCATAAGCCAAGCCTGACCCCCATGATTATGACCCCTATGATAAGAATCAAGGCAGATTATCTTGCTGTGGCGGAAATATTAAACAAAAGATAACCTTTTTTATAGTCTGGCCCGCCAATGGTGATGCTGCTGCCGTTTCTCAGTAGAATTTCAGTGGTGAATACAGATTTGTTTCGTCTTAAAATATTGATTTTAAATTTTATCCGTCCTTTTTTAAAACCCGTGGGGGAGATCTCCAGGGTTCTGTTCCCCGGAAGGCTGATGCGGCCCACTTCATGGTGTTTCAGGTTCAAGGGCTTTCTGCTGAGAAGGCGATAGGAGGTGTATTTAAACACCGATTGAAGTTCACGACCAAGATCCTTTAGTGCTCGGTCCATGTAAAGGGGACCCGATGAGGCGTGGATGATGCGAACATTGCCTATAACGCGGTTTCCGGCAAAGGCCTGTGCGGATAGTGCAACATATGCCAGTATGATGATCATGGTTGAAATGTGTTTAAATTTTATTTTCATAAATCCCGCCTGAGAGCTTAAGATTCTTTGTACCAGATGATGGTGTGGTGTTGTTCCTGGGTTTCCAAAATCATCACCGATGCCATGTCCCCATCTATGGAATTGACAATGGCGCTGGGGCTATGGAACACGACCTTCTGATCCTGTAATAATGCCATGCTCATTACGAGTATTGCAGCAAAAGAGGCCATCTGCAAGTAAATTTTCTTTCCTTTTATAAAATCAATCATGCCCTGGGAAAAAGAAAAATCAGAAGATTCCGTCGCGTTTTCTTTTCTAATTTTTACCAGTAACTCCTGTGCCAGTGCGGTATTATTCACCCCATGGCTGTGTCGTTGGATATTTTGTATAACTTTAGTGTCAATGTTTTGGTAACTCTTGACGGTGTGCTGACAGGCAGGGCAGGTGGAGAGGTGTCGTTCCAGAGATGTCCGGGTTTCCGGGGAAAGGGCATTGTCCACAAATTGGCTGAGCATTTCTGGGGTGTATTTATTGCATTTCTTCATGACGCCTCCCTTTCCAGAGCACTGGCAAGACTTTTCCGGGCATGGTAAAGCCTGGAACTTACGGTGCCGGGTTTTATGTTTAACAATTGGGCAATGGCTTCATAGGACATCTCTTCCACTGTTTTTAAAATAAAGACGGTTCGTATTTTTTCTGGAAGCCTGGCCACATGTTCCATAATGTTTTGCTCCATTTCCCGGCCTAAATAGTGTGATTCCGGGGAGTGGGGAGGAGTCTCCCCCCGGGGCAATATATTCTCCTCTGATTCCAGGGGAACATGGTGCCATCTGAACCGTCGCTTCCATCTGCGTTTCCAGTTGAGGCACAGGTTAATGGTGACTTTTCTCATCCAGGTCATTAAACCGGCATCCCCACGGAATTCATTGATATTGCGGTGCACGCTTAAAAAAACATCCTGAACGATTTCAAGGCTTTCTTCATGATCCAGGGTGATGCCCCAGGCAATGGCCATGAGCCTTGATTGGTATTGTCGTACCAGTATCTGAAAGGCTGCTTCCTGTCCCTGCTGAAGCCTTTTAATTAAATTTTTTTCTTCCAGACGATTTATTTTTATCACCTTTGACATTTGTATGGGCGCATTCCCATTTCCCCGGCATCATCATACCATTCTATGGAGCTGATTTCCGGGGAAAGGGGGCAGACTACATTGGTGAGGGTTATCGATCACTCCGAATCCACGCCCGTCTTTTTTCCCAGTATCCCTTTTGGGCTATTACTTGTCGATGCCGTCCTTTCATCCATCGTCCATGTTTTTTGTAATGTCCGGGCACCCATCTATTCTCATAAATGGGAGCAACCCATATTTTTTCAGTGACCCATCGTCCTCGGGATTTGTGTCCATTCCAAGCGCGTTGTTTTTGAGGATGACGCGGCTCTTGGTGGCGGTATCCCCGGGGCTGGATGGGCTGCGGTTTTTGCCATTTATGGTGTTTTGAATATTTTCGTGAATTATAGCTGTTATGGGCATAGTCATTTTTTCTATTGTTGTGTTGAATTTCATGGATCAATGCGGTGCCCAGAATGGCCACCCCTGTGCCGATGATAACGGTTTCAAGCAGATGGTTATTCCTGGGGCCTGCCGATGCCGGAGAAAAAGCAAAGGGAATCAACAGTGCTGCAATGAGAAATATGTTCAATGTCTTTTTCATGATGTGTCTCCTTATGATAAATGGTTCTGAACAAAAACACCAATTTTTTGTTCTTCTGTAAGTCATTGACACCATAAAAAAGAATTTGTTCAAAAAAAAATAAAAAAAATTTTAAAAAAGGGTATAATCTTGGCAAATGAAAGATGCTGTTTTCAGTTAAAATATCCATCTTTGCATTCCTTAAGTGCTGGAGAGTGTAAGGATGCAGATGTTGTGATTACGCCCACGGTTGGGTTAGACACGTCATAAATTGGGGAGAGTTTAATTAAATGTCAGACAGTCGGATAAGATTGGAAGAAAAGGTGCCTGCCAGGGGGCTTACGCTGGGCAGGCAGCTGACCATTGACTATTATAATTGCAGCAGGGCGGCCCTTCTCGATTGTGATGCCCTGGAAAAAGCCTTTGTTACTGCCGCCAGAAATAGTGGTGCCACTGTTATCAGTTCCTCTTTTCATGCCTTTAAACCCCAGGGGGTCAGCGGGGTGGTGATCATTGCAGAATCTCATTTCACGGTGCATGTCTGGCCAGAGCATCAATATGCGGCTGTGGATATCTTCAGCTGTGGAGAGCACATTGACATGGAAAAGGCCAAGAATACCTTAAAAGAATTTTTGGGTGCCGACCAGGTGGTGGTCTCTTCGGACATGGGGCGGGGCATATTTTGATTTCAATGCAAAGCGTTGCTATGCCAGTGTTGACCAATGAATCCATGGGCCTTTGAACATCAACCCATTAGTTTGAAAACGGATCATGAAAAAATTCATGCCTTGGCACCACTGCCATGGAATTATGATGGACAAAAGTCTATGTTCAGTTTACCCTACAGCTTTTTTGCGGATTTCTGGATCATCCGGGTAAAAAAAGAAACAAAGTTTTGAAGTTTCTGCTTGTTCAGGCCCAGGTGTATGAAGATCCAAACCGATGACATGATGAATGCAGGGTAGCTATGGCGTATAAAATTGCAATTAACGGATATGGACGAATTGGCAGATCAGTGCTTCGGGCCTTATATGAATCCCACCATTACAGAAACCTTGAGGTGGTGGCCATCAATGAACTGGCAGAAGCAAAAACCATTGCCCATCTGACAAAATATGACACCACCCATGGACGGTTTTCAGGGGATGTGGAGCTGTGCGGGAATGATTTCTTTGTGAACAACAATTACATTAAGCTGACCCATGAAAGGCAGATGGATTGTCTTCCCTGGGCAGATCTTGATGTGGATGTGGTCATGGAGTGCAGCGGTGCCTTTTCGGAAAGAAAAATAGCGGAACAACATCTTAAAAGCGGGGCTAAAAGGGTTATTTTTTCCCATCCCGCCGAGGAGGATGTGGATGCCACCATTGTTTACGGGGTTAATGAAGAGACCTTGAGCCCTGCCCACACCGTAATTTCCAATGCCTCCTGCACCACCAATTGCAGTATTCCCATTCTAAGGGTTCTCCATGATGCCCTGTGCATTGAATCCGGGATTATCACCAGCATTCATTCCACCATGAACGACCAGCCGGTGATCGATGCCTATCACCACCATGATCTGCGTCGTACCCGGTGTGCAGGCCAGTCCATTATTCCTGTGGACACCGAACTTGCCAAGGGGATTGACCGCATTTTGCCAGAGCTCTGTGGACGATTCCAGGCGGTTTCCATGCGGGTGCCCACCATTAATGTCTCTGCCCTTGATATCACCATGGTGCTTGGACGGGAAACCAATGTTAACGAGGTGAATCAAATTTTAAAACTGGCCACCAAAGGCCGACTTGAAGGGATTCTGGGGTATACAGAAGAGCCTCTTGCCTCCTGTGATTTTAACCATGATGCCCGATCATCGGTGGTGGATGGGTGTCAGACCCGGGTCAGTGGAAGAAATCTTGTGAAAATTCTGGCCTGGTTTGACAATGAATGGGCCTTTGCCAATAGAATGTTGGATACCACGGCTGCCTGGATGAAAAAAATTGCAGATTCCCAATGTTGATGTCAATATTTATTGGCCGTTTATAAGAAAATCCCAGCAGCAAAGTACCGACAGCAGAACCCCCGTCGGGGGCGACATGGTTCCATTTTTAATCTTCGTTGTGGCTGGTGGTTACTGTCATGTGGGTCATATAAAAATGCACCCTGATCCCTCTCAGAACCTTGAGTTATCAAGCCTTTTTAGAAGGGTGTGGGATATGGGCCGGAGGTGAGGGCTGGATATTGTTTTTTTTCAGTCTGGCCAGCATCACCCCACTGCCCATGATAATGACCCCCCCCACCCAGAAACGCCAGGGTGCAGGATCATGGAGAAAGATAATGCCTGCCATGGCCGTGAAAATCACCTCACTGGACATGAAAATACCCCCTTCCCATCCCCGGCAGTGAAAAAATCCCTGGTTCATAATAATCTGGGCGGATATCGAGGTGAGTATCATGCCGATGATGAGGGAAAAATCTTTTATGTTTAAAGGTATGCTGGGGCTTTTAATGAACATGGGAAGGCTAATCAATGCGCCCATGGCACAAAAATAGAGGTAGATCACCACAGGGCCGTTGTGCAGACGAAGGGATCGGATCAAGGTGACGGTCATACCGGCAAGGGCCGCTGCTACCACTGCCATGGTCTGGCCCAAAAGGCCCCCGGCCAGATGGAAATCAAACAGGATGGCCACCCCGACAATCACGGCAGAAATGGATGCAAGTTCCCCCATGCCGAGGGTCTCCCGGTAGAGCATAAAGGCAAAAAGGGCAGCAAAGGCAGGATATGAGTAAAAAATCACAGAGGCCGTGGACAGGGGCAGTATCTTGATGGCCATGACCAGGCAGCAGAATGCCACGCTTCCCACACATCCCCGGATCATGAGCAGGGGAATGTTGTCTCCTTTAAAGGGGTTTTGTCCATTGCGTCCAATTATTAAAATTAGAAGCACCAGGCCGCCAAAACAGCGATAAAAGACAATGTGCCACACGGTGTACTCTGGGCTCAACAGTTTGATCATGAAGTTGAGCAGGGTGAATAAAATGGCCGCTGCCAGCATGAGAAGGGGGCCTGCCGTCTTTCCCATTTTTAATTGATATCCCTTGATTATTTCATAAACCATCGCACCACCCCCTGAATAACCTGAAACAGATCCGTGTCTCCCGGGGCAAATTTATTGTCATAAATATGCAGGCCCCCCGTCTGGAGGGGAGAGTCCTTTTTTGTTGCTGCCATTTGTTCTTTTTCCTTTTTATGTATTTCCGTCTCCCTGACCTCCTGGTCAAGGATTGCACCCCCGGCCTTCATCCATTCAAACAGATGGCGAAGTTCACCGCCGTCCAGCCATACACCGTGTTCGCTGCATCTGTCAACAATGACACCACTTCTGGAACCAAAGTTAACCCGGTTCATCATTTTGTCGCACTCTGGACACTTGACATAGCTCACCGATTGATTCTGTTTTGTCATGGTGGCATTGATCTGGTCCAGTTTTTGCCGATTGATGTGAAATACGTTTTTCACCGATGCCTTGAGCAGTACCTCCAACTCACCGGGATCAAAAAACAGCCCCATGCACTGGTCGCATCGTTCAATATAAAATTTGCCGTTGAGTTTAAGGTCAATGGTTTTCATGGCAATCCGGCACCTGGGACAGATCCTTGTGGATTCCAATTCATGGGTGGTGTATGTGTGTATTCCTGCAAGGTCGGTGTCATTTCTGGTCCCGCAATATTCGCACAAAATGGCGTTGGGGGGAAGTGGGGCGGAACAGCTTGTGCATTTTGCCATGGTGGTATCCTTATTGAAATTGGGCGTATTCCCATTTTTCCGGTATCATCATACCATTCTATGAATCTGATTATTAGGCAAACGGGGTCATTCAGGCAAGCCTGACCCCCATCGCTAATGAAGCCTCCGACCGGGAAAATGGGGCTTGATCATACCGTCTGCCACTTTATGTTTATCTTTTGCAAACAATAAATAAACTTTGTAATTACAGCTCGTTAAAGGCAATACAAATTAAGGATCTACCCGGGTGGCCGATCTTATGATCAACCCCGGAAAATGGGAAGACGCCCTTGAAATTTGTCATCTCTGAAAGCCCCGTAATTTAATTTCCTGGCAGGGGGGGTGGCGTCGTTTTGAACAGGGGGGACAGTTCATGGATTTCACTGACCCGTTGCCATGTTTTAAGACCCTGGCGCCACATAAGCATTTCAGGTTTTATTTTTCCGATTTTAATATTGTGGATAATTTTATCCTGGCCCAGGGGTCCCAGTTGTTTGCCTTTAACGGCAAGGTAATAGATAATTCCCGAGGGCTGATTCGGGATGGGGGGCGGTGTGGCTGCAGGGGAGGGGGCGGCAGTGTCTTTTTGTCCGGGCATCATGGCCTGGCCCATCTGGTTGGCCATGGCAAAGCCCATGCCCATGCCCACACCGGCGGATGCATCCCCCCCGGGATTCTCCGCCGCCGCTGCCATGGCATTCGCAGACTGAAATTTGAAATAATCATCCAGGTTTCCCACAATGCCCATGCTGCTTCTTTTATCCAGGGCCTCTTCAACACTTACAGGCAGGGAGATGTTTTCCACCAATAATTTTGTGATTTCCAGGCCATACTCAAGAAATTCCGGGGCAATGATGCGGGTGAGGATGGCTGACAGCTCATCATAGCTGGCCGTCAGGTCAAGCACCGGGATTTTCTTTTCACCCAAAAGATCGGAAAATCGGGAGACAATGAGATTGCGCAGCTGTTCCACAACGCCATTCAGGGAAAAATGCCCTTGGGTGCCGGTGATCTCCTTGATGAATACGTCCGGATCAATTATCTTCACCACATAGGTCCCAAAGGACCTGAGACGTACCGGCCCGAATTCCGGGTCTCTTAAAATAACAGGGTTTTTGGTGCCCCACTTGAGATTGGTGAAATTCTGGAGGCTTACAAAATAGACTTCTACCTTAAAGGGGCTGTGAAATCCATATTTCCATCCCATCAGGGTGGAGAGTATGGGCAGGTTTCGGGTGGTCAGACTGTATTGCCCTGGAGAAAAGACGTCTGCCACCTCTCCTTGATTAACAAACACCGCTGCCTGGGCTTGCCTCACCACCAGTTGGGCATTGTATTTGATTTCATTATCATACCGTGGAAATCGGTGAACCATGGTGTCTGGAGTGTCGTCGGTCCACTCTATGATATCAATGAATTCGCTTTTTACCTTTTCCCATAATGTCACGGTTCACCCCCTGGATTGTTCTGTTTTAGTAATGGGTTTTGAGTTTTGACTTTGCTTCCAACTTCGGCCATTCCGGGTTGGTTGGGCAACCGCTCAAGTGACCGAGGTTTGAAATACGCCCCTGATGTCGGTTGATTCTATCGGTCCACGTATGAGTCTCAATTTTTGGAATTGTTTTTTGCTTGAGCCCTTTTCAAATAGCCCAACTGAGAAAGTTGAATAAAAATCAGGCCTGTTGTTTTTCCATGGTGCTTGATGATCAAATTTCATCATAATGCATTCCGGAGTATGAACTCAAATCATTTTTTTCTTGACACCTGTATCTGTGCAGAAATACAAATAGTGTCAAAGTCAACGCCATTCACGGCATTACAGGAGTATTTGTGTGAAGACCATTCAAGTTGAAGGGGCCAACGGTATTTCGAAAATACATGTGGGAGAGCACCTGAAAAATGTGGGGCAGTACCTGCCCCAGGGGAAAGTGATTGTTATCACCGACCACAATGTAAAGGCGGCCTGGGGCCAGGATTTCCCCCCGGCACCGGTGATTACCATTGCCACGGGAGAGGGCATTAAAACCCTTGTCACCGTGGAGAAAATATACAGAGAACTCATTGAATTGGGGGCTGATCGCTCCACTTTTATACTGGGCATTGGTGGCGGGATTGTTTGTGATATCACCGGATTTGTTGCCTCCACTTACATGCGAGGGCTGGGGTTTGGTTTTGTTTCCACCACCCTTCTTTCCCAGGTGGATGCCAGTGTGGGCGGTAAAAACGGGGTGAATCTGGATGCCTATAAGAACATGGTGGGGGTGTTCTGTCAGCCGGAATTTGTCATCTGCGACATCGCACTTTTAAAAACCCTGCCCCCTGAAGAGGTGTCCAATGGTTTTGGGGAGATCGTCAAGCATGCGCTTATTGCCGATGCAGCCATGCTGGATTATATTGAAGAAAATTGTGAAAAGGCATTGGCCCTGGACCATGATGTTATTAACCGGTTGGTGCTTGATTCTGTAAAACTCAAGGCCGGGGTGGTCCAGCGGGATGAACGGGAGGCCGGGGAGCGTAAAAAACTTAATTTCGGCCACACCCTCGCCCATGCTCTGGAAAAAATAACCGGCATGGGCCATGGGCGGGCTGTGGGTGTGGGCATGGTTGCCGCTGCTGAATTTTCCCGGAAAAAGGGTCTTTTAACCCTGGAAGAGTGCCAGCGGATTTCCCGGGTGCTCATCCGGTTGGATCTGCCCATTGCTTGTGCTGTTGATGCAAAAGAGGCGCTGGATGCCATGACCCGGGATAAGAAAAAGGAAAATGATGCCATCAGCTTTGTTTTTTTAAACGGTATTGGAAATGCTGTGGTGGAGAAAATCAGCATGGAAGCCCTGACAGAACTGTTGTGAATTTCGGGGTTAGTCATAACGTAAGCCTGACCCCCAGGACTAATGAAACCTCCGACCGGGAAAATGGTAATGCGCCCGGGAAAGGAAGCGCTTCAGATTAATGGATTATTATCACAAAAAATTTCAATCTTATTTCCATGACACGGTCCATGTGGACCCAACCCTTTTCCTGGAACCTGTGGTAAAATATCTGCCCCCCCGGGGGGAGGTATGGGATGTGGGCTGTGGATCAGGCAGGGATCTTTTATGGCTTAAACAAAGGGGCTTTAAGGCTGTGGGGCTGGAGCGCTCCCGGGGGCTTGCCCGGCTGGCTGCGGCGCATTCGGGATGTCAGGTGATACAGGGAGATTTTAATACCTTTGAATTTTTCCAGGTGTCCGTGGATGCCATCCTTTTGACCGGTGCCCTTGTTCATGTTTCCTGGCAGGAACTGCCTCCTCTTTTGACCACTATTATAACGGGTCTGAAACCAGGAGGAATACTGTTTCTTTCCCTGAAACAGGGCAATGGTATTCGAGAGGATGAACAGGGCAGACGATTTTATTTATGGCAGGATGCTGTTCTGAAAGATATATTTCATCAAAT
>JASFYZ010000196.1:0-4090 GCA_045046665.1 Desulfobacterium sp. | reverse complement strand
TTCATCAGTTCCGAGGCCAGCATGTCACCGGTCATGTCGGGCATGGTCAAATCTGTGATCACCAGATCAAAGGTGTCGGGATTTGCTGAGAAGAGTTTTAAGGCATCCCCAGGGGCCGTGCAGGCGGTTACATGATATCCCAGATGTTCAAGTATCTGTTTTTCCACATTGAGAATGCTCTTCTGATCATCCACAATCAGAATACGTTCGTCCCCCCGTTGCAGGTTGCCTTTTCTTTTCACGGAATTTGTCTGCTGATTTTCTATGATGGGCAGATAGACCTTAAATTCTGCGCCTTGACCGGGTTGACTTACCACCGCTATCTGGCCGCCGTGGCTTTGAACAATGCCATTCACAATGGACAGACCCAGCCCCGTCCCCCGCCCCTTTTTTTTGGTGGTAAAATAGGGATCAAAAATGCGTTCCCGGATGTTTCTTTCCATGCCGGGGCCGGAGTCCTTCACCGTCAGGCAGATATAGGGTCCCGGCGTCATGGACGGGACATTTAATTCAAGGGGGGTCAGCTCGATGGGTTTTAATGTGACGGAGAGTTCTCCGCCGGTTTCTGCCATGGCCTGGAAGGCATTGGTGATCAGGTTCATGGTAATTTGGTGCACCTGGGTGGGATCAGCCATGATCATACCGCAACCTGCATCAATATCCTGGTATATCTTAATGGTGGATGGCAGGGAGGAGTGCATCAGGTTCAGCACTTCCTTGATGATGAGGTGGGGTCTCAGGGGGCGAGTGACCTGCTCCTGCTGGCGGCTGACGGTGAGGATCTGTTGGACCAGGTCCCGGGCCCGTTCAGCCCCTGCCATGATCTGATTCAGCCCATGGCGCAGATCTCCCTGGGAGGGCGCATCTTCCAGCAGTATTTGGGTATAGCCAAAAACAGGAAAAAGAATATTATTAAAGTCATGGGCGATGCCCCCTGCCAAGGTCCCAATGGCCTCCATTTTTTGGGATTGGCGAAGCTGGGATTCAAGGGTCTTATTTTTTTCCTTTTCGTGTTGATGCTCATCAATTTCTTTACGAAGTTGTTGATTGATCTGGATCAGTTCGGCAGTTCTTTTCTGGACGATCTCTTCCAGATTTTTTTTCTGGCGGCGCAGCTTGTCTTCTGCCGCCTTTACTCGCAAGGCTGTTTTCACCTGGGCCGTGAGCACATATTCATCAATGGGTTTGGCAAGATAGGCATCTGCCCCTGTTTCAAGTCCCTTGGCCAGAGCCTTTGAGTCCGTGTGGATGGCTGAAATCATGATGATGGGAATGTGGTTTGTCCGCTCATTGTTTTTTAATTGCCTGCACACCTCATATCCGTCCATGCCCGGCATTTTTATATCCAACAAAATGCTGTCCGGTAACTGTGTCTCCGCCTCAAAAATGCCTGTTGGACCGGAATTGGCAGTGATGACCTCACAGCCGGGAAGCATCACCTTTAACAACGCGGAAATGGTGATGAGGTTATCTTCTTTATCATCAATGGCTAATATTTTGGGCATGACCTGTTCCTTATCCTTTTTATATGAAACTCATTCCAAAATCCTGTAATAATCATACTTTTACTTTTCGTTGAGGCCAGCTTTTTTGTCATGTATGTATCTGGCAACGCAGGTGCTGGGTCCTGGGACTATTTTTCCAGCCATTTGTTAATCAGTATCATAATTTTTTCGGGATCAATGGGCTTGGACAGGTAATCGTCACACCCGGCCAGGATTGTTTTTTCCCTGTCACCCTTCATGGCGTGGGCTGTCAATGCAATGACGGGGATATGGGCCGCTTCCGGGTCTTCTTTGATCCTTTTAACCACGGAAAAACCGTCCATCTCCGGCAGTGACATATCCAGAAGAATGAGGTCCGGTTGGGTGGTCAGGGCCATTTGCAATCCTTTTTTCCCGTCAATGGCCTGCAACAGAGTGTATTGATTTTGCAAAATAGCTTTGAGTGTAATCATATTATCTGGATTATCTTCAACAATGAGCACGCTTGATCTTTGGATCGTATTTTCTTTGCCGGGGGCTGGGTCAGCCCCATTGTGTTGCGGTTCATCTTCATGAGGGGTGGATTCAAGATCCCGGGGGGCCGATTTCGGCGGTGAGGGCTGGGTATGGGCTTTACTGCTTTGATTGTCCATGACCGGCGATTTCCCCAGCATTGTCTGGATTTTGGAGAGCAGCCCCTGTGGATCAATATCTCCTTTTTGAACCAGTTGCTGGACATTATTGGCGCTCAAGTTGCTGAGATCTTCAGGGGTTAAATCCCTTGCGGTGAGTATTAAAACAGGGGTATTGGCGGTGGCCTGGGTGCCACGCATTTTTTCAAGCACCTGGAATCCATCAATTTCGGGCATCATTAAATCCATGATAATGCCATCGGGAATGGTTTTCAACATATAATCCAGTGCTTCTTGGCCCCCCCGGGCAACATCCACAATATACCCTTGGCCTTTAAGGAACATTTCTACCTGAATAATGGCGGCGTCATTGTCCTCCACCAGGAGAAGTCTATTACGATTTTCAACGGTCTTTAACGTGTTCCCCGGGCTTTCAATGGTGGTAAGAATTTTTTTAATCAGATTCAGTAATGCGGTGGAGGTCATTTCGCTTTTTTCAAGAATTAGAGATGCCTTACCGGACAGTATTTGTTTCTCTTCCATGGAAAGGCTTTTTGCGGTCACCACGATGACGGGCAGGTTTCGGGTGTCAGGATTGCTGCGGATTTTTTCCAGGACTTCAAACCCATTCATTTCCGGCATGATAAGGTCCAGCACCAGGGCATCGGGTTTGTGTCTCTGCAGTATTTCCATGCAGATCTTACCGTTTTGGGCTTGGATGGCCTGCATTCCTTCCTGTTCAATTTTTCTTGCCATCTCCTTGAGTTCAATTTCATTATCCTCGACAATTAAAATCGAATGGGCCCATGGCCCACACAGACTGTTTATCTCTGCAATGAGCAGGTCCCTGTTCACGGGTTTGCTGATATATCCCACCGCCCCCAGGGCCATACCGGTGGCCCTGTCATTGGACATGGAGACCATGATAACCGGGATATCTTTGGTCTCGGTAGTTTGTTTGAGATGTTGGAGCACCTCAAACCCATCCATTTCCGGCATGATCACATCCAGGGTGATGGCAAAGGGGCGGTGGCTTTGGGCAAGCTGCAGGGCCTCTTGTCCTGATGTGGCAGTGATGATGTTGTACCCCTCCCTGGAAAGATAATTGGAAATCATGGTAAGGGATTTGGGTTCATCATCCACCACCAGAATGGTTTTGCGTGTTGGCTGGGTCTCTGCCAGGGGCTGTATTGCCAGGGGTTCAGGCAGGGGGGCCGGGGTGGATTCCCGGTAAACCAGGGGCAGGGTCAACGTAAAGGTGGAGCCTTGGCCCAGGGTACTTCTCACGTCTATATTTCCCCCCAGCATTTCGGCGGCTTTAGAGGCAATGGCCAGCCCAAGCCCGGTACCCTCATAAGACCGTGAGGAGGTGCCGTCCACCTGTCTGAATTCTTCAAATATATGGGGCAGATGGTTTTTCGATATCCCGATGCCGGTGTCGGACACCATGAGATGGATTGTTTGACCCGCTTGTTCCATGGAGATGGACACCTTGCCCTGTTGGGTGAATTTTACGGCATTGCTGATCAGATTTTGGAGAATCTGGTGCACCCGGTTTTCATCGCTGTTAACTTGGGGAAGGGCATCCGGTAACGTCATGTGGAGCTCAATGCCTTTTTCCCGGGCCAGGGGGGTCAGACGTTCCATGATGGTGTCAATGGTGGAACTTATCTGAAATGGTTTGGGGCTTACCTCCATGCGGCCCGCCTCAATTTTGGAAAGATCAAGGATATCGTTGATCAGGGCCAGAAGGTTTTTACCGTTTCGCTCAATGATTTCAAGATAATTGATCTCTTCATCGGAAAGTTTTTCCCTGGCCTGCATGACAAGGACCCGGGAAAGGGCCATCACCGAGTTTAAGGGGGTGCGAAGTTCGTGGCTCATGTTGGATAGAAATTCACTTTTAAGGCGGTTGGCCTCCTCAACTTGAACTCTCTGGGCTCCAAGTTCCAGGTTTTGTTCCTGTAACTCCTC
>JASFYZ010000195.1:0-6158 GCA_045046665.1 Desulfobacterium sp. | reverse complement strand
TTTAAGTCTTTGATTTATAAAGATATAAATTTTGAGTCAATTTAGTATCAACTTAATGAAATCAATGAGTTCCATGATGGTGCAGGGAAAATGGGAATGCGCCCACCCCTTATTTTAAAGATTGTCCGGATAAGGAGAGTGCCTATTCAGGGGCACCAGTGCCGTATTGTTTATTGGGGCTATTTTATTGATCCGTAAAAATAGATGTTGATTATATGAACAAATATTCATATAATAATACGTGATAGTGGGCTTTTCTTTTAACCTTTATAAAGGTAAATGTTTGAATATGTTGATATGAAAGGGAAAAAAATAGATGTATGTCAAGTTCAGTGCATACACCCTGAAGCCGTGGGCCGGGTAAAAGAGCAGATGCCGTCACAGGATATTTTGATGGATCTGGCCGATTTTTTTAAAGTTTTCGGAGATCACACCCGCATCCGTATCCTCACTGCCCTGTATCGGGAAGAATTGTGCGTATGTGATTTGGTGGAAGTACTGGGCATGAATCAGTCGGCGGTGTCCCACCAGCTTCGGGTGTTGCGGGGGGCAAAGGTGGTGAAGTTTCGGAAAGAGGGAAAGATGGTTTTCTATAGCCTGGATGATGAGCATGTGTGTGAACTTTTGAGTGATGGGTTGGCGCATATTCAAGAGGACCGTGGGTACTGATTGGGGGCAGGGCCGTCGTTATTTGAGCTAACCCGCAATGTCTTGTTAATGGCATTTGCTGTTTAAAACATATGAATATGTTATCATGTATTGATCGATTGGAGACATCATGGTTGAAACAATTATAAATATTATAGCCGCGTGGTGGGACATTCTTTTGGAATCGTCCCTGTTTATTCTGTTTGGTTTTTCCATTGCAGGGTTGCTCAAGGCATTTATCCCCAATGATTTTATTCAGAAACATCTGGGGCAGGGGAAAACCTCAAGCGTACTCAAAGCATCGTTATTTGGTGTACCCATACCCCTTTGCAGTTGTGGTGTGATTCCTGCGGCTGCCGGATTGCGGGAGCAGGGAGCCAGTAAAGGGGCCACCGCCTCCTTTTTGATCTCCACGCCGGAGACGGGTGTAGACTCCATTGCGGTGACCTATGCTTTATTAGATCCTGTGATGACGGTGATTCGACCGGTGGCGGCATTTTTTACGGCCCTTATCACTGGCATCGGGGTGAATCTTCTGGATAAAGCCCCCCCAACTCCCAAACCCATGTCTTTTACCATGGCGCCATCCTGCGGCTGTGGGTGTGGATCTCAGAAAAAGGAAAATAAAACCATTGGGATGAAGCTAAAAGAGGGCATGGGGTTTGCTTTTGGTGATCTTCTGGAAGATATCGGCCCCTGGCTTCTGGTGGGCATTGGCCTTGCCGGAGTGATTACGGTGTATATTTCACCCCAGTTCATTGAAGCATATCTGGGGGATGGGCTTTTTTCCATGCTCGTCATGATCGCCTTGTCCACCCCCCTTTATGTGTGTGCCACGGCATCCACCCCCATTGCGGCGGCTTTGGCTTTAAAAGGGCTTTCACCCGGGGCTGCCCTGGTATTTCTCCTGGCAGGACCGGCCACCAACATGGCCACCATAACCGTGGTGTCAAAATTATTGGGAAAAAAAACCATGGTAATTTATCTCTCAGCCATAGTAATATGCTCCCTGGTGATGGGATTACTGGTCAATGAAATTTATGGATTCCTGGGACTTGATATAAGTGCCTGGGTTCAGTCTCAGACCCATGAACACCATGGTCCGGTGGCAATACTTGCGGCGGTGGTACTGGTATTGCTTATTTTAAAACCCTTGGTGCAAAAACTTGTGTTTAAGTCTACGCATAAGGGTTGCAGTCATTGTTAATTAAAATTTGTGATTCAGGAGGACAAGATGGACGTAGATTGGGCATATATTCGTAAGGGATGAGCTTCGTGTAAAAAAGCCCAAGAGGTTCTTGGGAAAAAAGAAGTTATTATGAAGACGGTTGTGGATGCAAGGAAAGAGCGGTTTGATGTCGATGCCGCCTGGAAGATGATCAAAGGTGCCGACACCATTACAACGGCAAAGGGAAAAAAGATCCAAATCTGGAATCCTGCCACCGATGACAAAGAAAAACTTCTGAAACAGGTGATGGGACCCAGCGGAAATCTGAGGGCTCCGGCCCTGCGCGTGGAAAACCGTTTTATCATAGGATTTAACAACGAGTTGTATGAGAATTTGGGGCAACTTTAACTCGATGTTTAAGTATTTCAGACTGATTTCTGGGAGAACATCGTCAGGCTTGTGGTCTTCCTGCCTAAGGCGGGACAGCCTTTAAAACCAAGCGTCTTGGCAGCCTGAAATTTAGGGGTCGAAAGCTAATTATCCAAATGAAAATCTTTGAAAATATCCCGGCTTAAGTGGGCGGCCGGGTTTCATTTTGCTGCCTGGGAGGGATCCACTGCAGAAGCGTGTTGTGAAGTTTTGCAACGTCAATGGGCTTGGCCAGGCAAGCGTTCATGCCGGAACTCATGTATTTTTCCTGATCATCAGACATGACATTGGCGGTCAAGGCAATGATCGGCAGATCCGTGAATTTTTCGTGGCTGCGAATGAGGCGGCTGGCTTTGTGGCCATCCATTTCAGGCATATGTATATCCATCAAGACCAGCTCAATCGCCTCCCCATCCCCTGTCACCCGTTCCACTGCCAGAACGCCATTTTCAGCAACCTCCACCACCAGTCCGGCATTCTCCAGAATTTTTTTGGCGACCAACTGGTTGATCGGGTTGTCTTCCACCAGAAGGACCCGGGCGCCGCTGATGGAATCAAGTTCGGGAAGTTCTCGGTGCCTGTACTTGCGTTTGTGATCTTCTGAGGAGGGCATGCCATTGAACACACGCATCAGGGTTTCTTTCAGGAGGCCGCGATGGAATGGCTTTGTTATGAGATTGTCAACGCCGGCGGCTCTGGCCTGATCCCAAAATTTGTTCTTTTCAAAATTACTGGCCATCATAATGACAGGGGATTTTGGGGAGGATGCAATATTTTTAATTTTCCGGGCTGTCTCCAGTCCATTCATATCCCCCATGCGCATGTCGATGAATATGGCACCAAATGGAGAGTTATCATTTTCAGCCCGCGTGATTTGGGCCAGGGCATCCTCTCCAGAGGAGGCCTCTGTTACCTGAAATGAAAAAAACTCCAGATCTGTCCGCAGAATTTCGCGACCGGTGGGGGTGGTGTTGGCCACTAAAATGGAAGTGTCTTGAAAATCCTTCCACCAGACATCCATGTCATCCTTTTCATATTGCTTATGGCCAAAGTAAGCGGTAAATGAAAATATACTACCCTTGCCAGGTGTGCTTTCCACGCTTATTTCCCCTCCTATAAGCTGAATCAGCTGTTTGGAGATGGCAAGACCCAGGCCTGTTCCACCGTAACGGCGAGTGATGGAGACATCTACTTGAGTAAAGGGTTTGAATAGGGTTTCAGCCTGTTCAGGGCTCATGCCGATACCGGTGTCTTCTACTATGAACTGTAAGCAGCAAGACTCTTCTGGTTGTGACTTCCCTGACTGGGTTACCCGCAGAACAATCTCCCCCTGCTCTGTGAACTTGATGGCATTGTTGACCAGGTTTAAAAGAATCTGCCCCAAACGAAGTGGGTCTCCCACTAAGACTTCCGGCAAGCCCGGTTCTGTAGAAAAAAATACATCCAGCTCCTTTTCTTCGGCGAGTAGGCTAACCAAGTTTGCCAGATTCTCCAGCACAGTGTCCAAGTGAAAATCAATCTTCTCCATTTCAAGTAAGCCAGCCTCGATTTTAGAAAAATCCAGGATGTCATTAATGATATTCAAAAGGGAGTGAGAAGAAGAGTCTATCTTGTCCAGGTAGTCTTGCTGGCGTGAATCCAATTGAGTTTGATCAAGTAAATGGGACATGCCGATGATGGCGTTCATAGGGGTACGGATCTCATGACTCATATTGGCAAGAAAGTTACTTTTTGCTTTGCCAGCAACTTCAGCGGCTTCTTTGGCCTGCAGCAGTTCCTCATGGGCCTGCTTTCGTTCGGTGATATCGCGGATAAGTCCTAAAAAGATGATCTGATTGTCTATATGCACTTCATTTACCGCAAGGTCTATGGGGAAAATAGAACCATCCCTGTGCCTGCCCAACACCTCGCGGCCAATCCCGATTAGCTTCGAGGTTCCGGTACTCATATAATTGTTAAGATAGGAATCATGAAGACTATGATCGGGCTCCGGCATCAGCATACTGACGTTTTGGCCTTGCAGTTCTTCCTGAGTGTAGCCGAAAATATCCACGGTGGCCCGGTTAGCACTTTCGATCTCCCCCTTGGTGTTAATAGTGACGATTGAATCTACTGTATTTTCAATGATTGCAGCCAGTCGCTTCTGACTGCCTGCCAGTTCTTCTTCTCTGGTCTGCAGGTTTTTTCGCATTTCGTCAAAGGCCATATTGAAATGGCCTATTTCATCTCCTGAGACAGAGGGAAGCTTAACATTAAAGCTGCCTGCGGCAATCTTGGTAGAGGCTTCCGCCAGCTTTTTAAGGGGACTGAGGATAAATAATTCCTGAAAAAAAATACTGATTAAGGCCACGACGGCCAGAATCCCTACCAAAGAGAACTCAAGCATATGGATTTTTATAATTTTTTCTTCGAGCAAAGTATCAAATCGCATGGCCACTCGGACTTGGGCAATAAGCTTTTCCTGAAATAGTATGGAATGGCTTTCGATGTGAGTCGATCCTGCACCGAAGTTGCCGGCAGGGTCAATGGGATAAATAGTCCTGCCTGCGGAGTCCTCCATTACTATTTCCTGCCAGTACTCCCGCTTGGCCAGGAACCCGTCTAATGTTTCGTGGATCTTGGCAAGATCGCCAACCAGAATATCGGGGAGCATGGATAGGGCAAAAAACGCAATATCTTCCTGTTCATGGTGCTTCAGCTCCTCCTGTTCAAAAACGATAAACCGGGGCAACCAGAAAAAATGCAGAAAAAACAATGAACCGGCCAGGAAGAGGGCAAATGGCAGGAGAAATTTGAAACGCAGACTCACTTTAGGCTCTCTTTAACGTAGAAATCCTCAAGTCCCATGGACTTGAGAGGGTCGTAGTCGACCAATGAGGCAGGCCCCACTTTATCGATGGGTATTTTCTTGAGCATATCCCGGCCCTTTTCGGTTTCGCCCATGGTCAAAAAGGCAGTACGGATCAACTCTGCCACCTCTGCTGAAACGCGGGGGTGCACGGCAACGGGGTGGGAGTTGACCCTTCGTGTTTCGTGCAGAATACGCAGGGGTTGCTGCACCGCTTCTTTCTGCCGGGAAAAGGTTCTCTGCACGCCGCCACCGGCGTCAACCTGCCGTAGTATAACATTCAGATAAACAGACGTGTGGCTTTTGACATATTTGGGCGTAAAGTCAATCTTGAATTTTCTTGTAAATTCAGCTCGGGGAATAAGCGCAGCGCCGAGGGAGTTCGGGGCAGGGAAGGCGATTGTCTTGCCGTTTAATCCCTGCAGGTCAACAATGGGACTGTCTTTTCGGACAACGATTATCCCATAGAGTTGTCGCCCATTGTCCTTGACAATAGGGGTGTAACCCTGGGTCTGGTTGGCAACCACCAGGTGGTAAGGATTCATATAGGCAAAGTCAAACTCGCCTTCAGAAAAGGATTTTTCAAATGCCGGGATTTCTGGGGAATTGAAAAGATGCAGCTTCAAACCGGTCTCCTTGGATAACCGGGTTAAAATGGGCTGCCAAATTTTTTGAATTCGTCTGGCCTCGAACTGGGGTACGACACCAAAAGAGTATGTCTTTTCATCGGCATGACCCACAATTGGAAAAAACAAGTAGGTCGCCGTCACCCAGAAAATTAATAAAAAATAAATAAAATTTCCCATTGCAACACTCCTCATGTCTTTTTAATGTTGATGTTATTTTGCTCAGGAGTCATAAGTTCTCATAACTAATTGGAATCATAATCGATTGTAAAGACAAGGCTTAAGATCCAGGTCCAATGATTTTAGCTGATTAGCTAACACTACAGCGACATTTAGGTGGTTGAATAAGAAACGCGTGCCATTTTGCTTATGATTCATGCTGATTTAATCCATGGAAATCAATTGCCATAAGGGTTTCAAGTCAAAGTGTCGCTGTAGT
>JASFYZ010000194.1:0-4667 GCA_045046665.1 Desulfobacterium sp. | reverse complement strand
TTACGCAATTTTAGGAGCCGATATTTTTGAACTGGGTGATGACCCATCTAAATTTATTCTATACCCCGGGGGCAACGCATACTACATTGCAGAAGAGGTTGAGGATGCACTTGTTACATCAGGAACCTCCCCCGACGGGGATGAATTGGAAGAGGTGTTCTGGCCATTTATCCGAAAAGATATCCGACAGGCCGTGGAGACATTTCGCCATCGTTCTCCTGGCAAAAATCGTCCCCTGACCAGTGACAACAAAACGTTTATCCAGCACACCATGCCCCTGTTTGATAAACGAAGATATCATTTTTTAAAATTTGGAGAGATCGACCAAGGCTCCATGGAGTACATGCCGGTGGGATTGTTCAAAAGCCTGGTAAACAAATCCCGGGACGAAATTGAGCAAACATTCATGCAACAGGAATCCCGGCTGAAGGCATCTGAACTCAAAACCTATCTTTATTCAGCCTTGGATCTCCAAAGTTACTTTGAAAGTTTCATGGCCAAAAGGATGCCCCAGGCCCTGGATCAGGAAAAGGTGGATGCGTTTTTTATCAAAAAGCTCTGCCATATCAATACCAGCCTCTTTGCCCCCCGGAATATGCCAATACCCGGAATGCTTCATCCCAATCTTCAGCGATATGTGATCATGTTTTTTGATTACGAGTACGCCCACAGTTCACTCCTAAATGATTTTTCAAAACGTTTCATGAACCAGAACAGGCAATTTAATCCCCCTCCCCCCAAGACAACGGTACCCTTGGACAAAGCATTGTCAGACATGTCCCTTGACACCCAGACATTCAGTACCATGTCCTCTGGAGCACTCTCCCGCCATTACCGAAAGCTTGCCCGAAAGCACCACCCGGATAAGGGCGGGGATGCCAAACAATTTATGAGTCTCCATCAGGCCTACGAAAGCCTGATGACACGACTTAAAGGCCTCGAAAACAAATGATTACGCCACAATAGTACTTGTCTTTCAGCTCGGACCCTGCGTCGTATCAATGGACACATGGTTCACTATACTCCCATTGGTGCGCCTTGGATACGAGCTGAAATCATGCGCCATATTGGCGTAATTATTTGCCTTTTAGCCCCTAAAATAAAGAAGGATTCGACTCAGTCAGGGCCGCATTAAGGACCGTCTTCGGTAAAATTTTATCTTCCAGCACTAACTGGCGGATGGTCTTGCCTGTTTGGTGGGCTTTTTTTGCAATATCTGCGGCCCTGTCATAGCCTATGTGGGGAATCAAGGCGGTGACCATGGCCAGACTCTGCTCAATGAAGTCAGCGCATCGCTGTTCATTGGCAGTGATGCCGTCAACACATTTCTTGGCAAACAAAATAGATACTGAAGAGATAAGCTCAATGGACTGCAATAGATTATGTGCAATTACTGGAAGCATCACATTCAACTCAAAATTACCGCCCTGCCCTCCCACCATGATGGTGGTATCATTACCCATTACCTGGGCCGCCACCTGGATCACTGCCTCAGGGATAACAGGGTTCACTTTCCCCGGCATAATGGATGAACCCGGCTGTAGGGAGGGGAGGTTAATTTCTCCCATGCCGCACCGAGGCCCCGAGGCCAGCCATCTGATATCATTGGCTATTTTTACAAAAGCCACGGCAATGGATTTTAACACCCCACTGGTTTCAACGGCGGTGTCCTGGCAGGCCTGGGCCTGGAAATGATTTATAGCTTCCCGGAACTCCAGCCGGGTATGTACGGCAATGGCCTGGATCACCCCCGGGGCAAAATCAGGGTGGGCATTCAATCCACTGCCCACTGCGGTTCCCCCCAGGGCAAGTTCCAGCAATCTCGGCTTCACCGCTTCAAGGCGTTGCGTTGCCAATGCCATCTGCCTTGCATACCCGGAAAACTCCTGCCCCAGAGTCATGGGTACCGCATCCTGCAGATGAGTTCTTCCGATCTTCCGCACATCTTTAAATTCCAATGATTTTTCTGAAAGGGCCTGTTCAAGGGTTTCAAGGGCCGGTAACAATCGGGTGGTGATCTGGGTCAATGCCGACAGATGGATCACCGTGGGAATGACATCATTGCTGGATTGACCGGCATTGACGTGATCATTGGGATGAACCGGTGATTTACCCCCCTTTTTCCCTGTTATGATTTCATTGGCCCTGGAGGCCAGCACCTCGTTCATATTCATGTTGGTGGAGGTGCCGGAACCTGTCTGAAAAACATCCACCACAAATTGATCATCAAACCGGCCGTCCATCACTTCCTGGGCTGCCTGGGCAATGGCATGGCCCACCTGGCTGTCAACGACGCCAAGGGCTTCATTAATCTGGGCTGCACATTTTTTCACCAGGGCAAGGGAGTAAATAAACGACGGAGGCAGGGTCATGCCGCTGATGGGAAAATTATCCACAGCCCGCTGGGTCTGAGCTCCATAGTATCCATTTTCAGGGACAAGTACCTTTCCCATTGTGTCTTTTTCTTCTCGGTATTTCATGTTTCACGCCTCCTTTTTTCTTTTTGGGTTTGATACAACATCAGTCACCCATCATAATTTGAGAACCAACGGTGTCAAGACACTACTCCAAATTAGGGCTTTGGAAGCAATTAATCATACCAATATGGCACAGAATTTCAGCTCGTATCCAAGGCCGCATAGTGAATTCTATGTGCACCATTGGTGCAACGCAGGAGACGAGCTGAAAGACGAGCAAGATTAGCGCAATTATTTTTTTCCGAGACCCTCACAACAAAGACAAAATAAAAAGAGATAGATTTCCCAGACAATGAATGGTTACAGGTGCAACCAATTCATCCTTTTGCTCATAGGCCAAGGTGAACACAATACTTCCAATAATTTGGGGAATGGGAATAAAAGCGCCAGGAGGATGCATCAGTGCAAATAAAAGCGTGGTGATAATCAAAGCTGGCAACATGCCCCACTGCCTCAGGAACCCATAGAGTATACCTCGAAAAAAAAGCTCCTCACCCACCGGTCCGATAAGCCCACCTGTGATAAAGAAAAGAACCCGTGCGCCAAACGTACCGGGCAGAGGAACATGCAAAAGGTGAAACGGATCAAGCCCCACAGCCATGAACAAAAGAAAACCAGCAAATGCAACGACACCAAACACCAGGGACCACCGCACCCCCCGTATGAATCCCCCGGGCAATTGTGAACCAGCCAGTCCCACGGCAGAAAGACCGTTTTCAAAACGGATAACAATCAATAAAAGGGAGGCAATTTCCAGGAGTCGTATGCCCATCACCAAGCCCAGCACAGGAAGATCCGGGTAACTATTCAGGATCTTTGCCCCTCCGGCCTCCAGCACAATCACCGCCATGACAGACATGACGGCTGTTCTTATTTTAATGCGATCTGTTTCCATCCCAGTTGCTTTACTGCCCTATAACCATACCATTGGACATACCAATGATCTGAAGTTGTTATTAAATGAATAATTTCAGGTATGACCCTTTTGTCTCTCCTCTTTCCCAATGCATATAAAGCCTGACAAACCACATTGGGATGGGGATCATTCAAAAGGGACAAAAGGCGCTGCTGGACATTCCTGCCCCGGGCAGACGCAAGGGCCCGGACAGCCCAATACCGCTCAGCCACATGGGGGCTTTTCAGCAACCCCTCGTACCCCTGAAAATCTACAATATTTAATTTGTGTTTACCAATGTTTTTTAAACCAGCAAGGCGTACGCGCACATGGGGAGAAGAGAGGGACTGAAGGACATTTGGTTGGATACTGCCTGAAACCGTTGAATAATATGCCAATATGCCCAACAATACGATTCCACCCAATACAACCAGGATGGGTGCTGAGATATTCCCTTTTTTTTCAGATATACCCATCCTCCCAAGCAACATCAGCATAAACGAACAGCAAAGAGTATAAATAAAAATGGGCAACCCCACCAACAATGATACATATATCATTTTCCGAAACAACCCATGGCGATCGGTGTTCAATGAAAACTGTTCTAACCACACCAAGGGTTTTGCCAAAAAGTCCTCTACGCTACATTCAAGTATCCCATGCCCACAATAGCCCAACGTAAGCAGACCATTGTCGTTTTTTACAGTCAGGTCTCTCCCGGCACCATGATTTACGGGAAAAAAATCAGCCCCCACCAATACCTTTTCAAGTCTATTGTACAAAATTTCATCATCCCCAGCGTCAATAACGCAGGTGTTAACAACTCTCTGATCCAGACGTTTAAACACCCTGGCAGCATGGAGGGTGTATCTGTAATAGAAATCGTTGATGACCATTCCCGCCGGGTTTGACAATAAAAATGTGTCCCGGATATGGGTGAAGGGGGAACCGCCCACAAGGCTGTTTCCGGCAATGGCCAAAATGAGTAATAGCGTGAGGTGAAGATACAGGCAATGAAACGATGACTGTCTGGAAAATGAATGGCTGGAACGGAGAGAAATCATCCTCAGGGTGAACAAAAAAACAGCAAAGGGAAGAAGCAGTAAAATTCCACTGATGAGAAACAGGGGACCGTTGAAATTAAGCGTGATGACACATCCCAGCCAAAAGAGGCTCACACTGCACAATATGGTTTTGTTCCGACTGAATATATGATACCAGAGCCACGCACATACAAAGGCAATGGCACTCAGTCCGGCCCCCAAAGTAAAAGTAAAAAAAAGCCCTCCGTTAAA
>JASFYZ010000193.1:0-6359 GCA_045046665.1 Desulfobacterium sp. | reverse complement strand
CCTTGACGTCAATCTGAATAATTTTTCCGGCCAAAGGGGCCAATAATTCTTCACTCATGGGATTCTCCTTATTTTGTTATATGAAAAAGCCGGTGCTGGGTTTTGAGTACTGGGTACTGGGTTTGGCGCACCTTATTTTTTCATTATTTGTTGTGGCAGACAAATCTGCCATGTATGTTTTATATCAAAAAACAGGTTTTGGGTACTGGGTTTACTGCAACAGCGTTAAGAAAATACCAGCGGCAATGACGGTGCCGATGACACCAGCCACATTGGGTCCCATGGCGTACATGAGCAGATAATTCTTTTTATCCGCTTCCTGGCCCACTTTGTGAACCACCCGGGCCGCCATGGGAACAGCAGAGACACCGGCAGCTCCCAGTAACGGATTAATTTTATCTTTACGAAACAGATTCATCGCCTTGGCAATGCACACTCCCACCGCTGTGCTCATGATAAAGGCGCACAGTCCCAGCAGAAAGATAAAAATAACCTTCCATTGAAGAAAATTCTCGGCATTCATGGTGGCGCCCACGGGCAGGCCCAGAAAAATAGTGGCAATATTAAGCAGCTCCTCCTGGGACGTCTTGGTGAGACGTTCCACCACCTTGGACTCCCGGAAAAGATTGCCCACCATGAACATGGAAATCAGCGGAGCCGATGCCGGTACAATGAGGATAATAACAAAGGTGGCAATGATGGGAAAAAGCAGCTTTTCAAGCTTATTGACTTTACGACCCTTTTTCATGCGGATCTTTCGCTCTTTGACCGTGGTCAGCGCTTTCATCACCGGCGGCTGGATAATGGGCACCAGGGCCATGTAGGAGTAAGCCGCCACCGCACAGATCCCCAGCATATGGGGGGCCAGCTTGGAGGCCAGAAAGATAGTGGTGGGGCCATCAGCCCCCCCAATAATACCAATGGTGGCCGATTCCATAAGATCAAACCCAAGGACACTGTGGGCAATAAAAAAGGTCAAATAGACCCCACCCTGGGCTGCAGCCCCAAGAAAAATAAGGGAGGGCATGGAGAGCAGGGGACCAAAATCGGTGAGGGCACCCAACCCTAAAAAAATCAGGGGCGGAATGATCTCCCAGTGAATGCCGTACTCATAAAATTTCCATAACAGCCCCTCTTCCGGGGTCATGAGTCCTGCCAGGGGAAGGTTCGCAAGGATAATACCAAAACCGATGGGGAGCAGAAGCAAAGGTTCATATTGTTTGGAGATGGCCAGATAAACCAGGCCCAGACCAATGGCCCACATGAACACCATTCCGGGGGTCAAGTGCCAGAAGCCGGTGGTGGTCGTTAAAAACTTCAATGCATCAAACATATCAATAATCCTTTAAAAACAGGGAGTATATCTTAAACTTATAAAATCACTATTTTTTCCTGGCGGCAGAGGCCACCACTTTATCCGTAATATAAGAGGTGATTTTCAGGGAAAAATAGAGCAGGCTCATTCCCCCAAGAACGCCTGTGATACCAGAGATAAAAATCGTCATGGCATTGTTCATGGTTCTGTTCTCCATCTTTTTTGTATTTTTCAGATCGGGTGAGTCTGTGCGTGGGTCAGGCCTGCGTTGTCAAAAGCGCAACGACGCAGGGTTGACCCCATCTTACTGATTAGCGATTGGCCTTTTTAATACCCAGGGCATCCAGCGCAATGATCATCTTGCAGATATTGGCAGACCCTTCCACCATGCTGTAGGTGGGGGCGTCTCTGTAGAATCGAGCCACAGGATACTCTGTGGAATATCCATAGGCACCCAATATTCTCATGGCAAAGTTGGAGGCCTTGGTGGCTATTTCTCCGGCCAGGTATTTAGCCTTGGCCACATCCAGACCATTGTTGAGCTTTCCTTTGTCCTTTTCCGATGCGGCACGGTATACCATGAAACGGGCTGCATCAATTTCAGCAGACATCTGGGCCAGCATGTCCTGATTCATCTGGAAAGAACCGATTTTTTTACCGAATTGCTTACGGGTATTACAGTATTTAACGGCCTCATCAAGACAGCCCTGGGCAAGTCCTACACCACCTGCGGCAGCGGAAAGACGGGTATGATTCAAGGAGCTGAAAAGTACCTTTGTTCCATCACCAGGTTTTCCCAGAATATTTTCCTTGGGAACCTTTACATTATCCAAAAATACCTCACCTGTGGGAGAAGAATGGGAGCCAAGCTTATCCAGACCGGAGGTTTTAATGCCCTCAAAATTTTTGGGTTCAATAACAAAGGCGGAAAGGCCTTTGCTGCCCTTGTCCTTGTCTGTATAGGCATAACAGATCAGGGCATCGGCAATATCTGCATTGGATATCCAGGTTTTTGAGCCATTTAAAAGATAGTGGTCGTCTTTCTCTTCCGCCACAGTGGACATGGCCATGACATCGGAACCGGCATCGGCTTCTGTTATGCCGAACCCACCGATGTATTCCGCAGAACATAGTTTCTCCACATATTTTTGCTTGGCAGCCTCGGTACCATATGTAAAAATAGTAAAGGCACATCCCAACACCTGCATGTTCACCTGGACCCGGAGAGAGCTTGAATACCGGGCGATCTCTTCGGTGACGATCATGGCCGCCAGCCACCCCATGTCTTCTCCGCCATACTCTTCGGGAATGACGGTACCGTAAAAGCCCAGTTCGCCCATGGGACGAACGGCTTCTTTATAAGGGAAATAGTCCTTGGCATCCCACTCATCGGCATTGGGAGCAATTTTTTTCTTTGCAAAGTCTCTTACGGCTTTCTGGAGCATGGTCAGTTCTGTTGACAGTCTAAAATCCATTGTTCTCTCCTGTTCGTGATTTTTTTATATTAATAATTTTTTAGCGCCCTCGGTGGCTGTACTGAAAATCGGCATCAACCCTTTAATGTCTTATTAACGGTTTCCATGGCCATTCCAAACACTTTTTCATTGAACCGGGCTTTCAAGGCCGGAATGAGCATCTCTTCGGTGATTCCCCTGCCGCGGTTGGCCAGAAATCCCAAAGATGCCAGGGCCCAGTCATGGCGTTTGATCTTCAATGCTTTGTAATCCACAGTCACCACCTCGGCGGCGGTTTCCGGGATAGTCACACTGGCCTCTTTAACCACAAGGGTATCAGGCCCCAGTTTGGGGAATATCTTTTTACGGCGCTGGACCCCTTCATCACTCAATGCAAGAACAATGGACGGGGTTTCGAGCCCTGCATAACCGATTTTTTCCGGAGATAGAATCAATTCACTTACGGATTGACCCCTTAGAACGGTGATATTATAATCGTTCTTCATGGAAGCGTTCAGCCCAGCCACCATACCGGCAAAACAGACAATATCCCCTGCCGTGACAATACGCATGCCGGCACTTCCCAGAATAGCGATGTCATCGCGCTTGGGATTTTCAAGAGTTACCTGTTGCTCCACGGTAACAACTTCGGGATAGACTGTTTTTTCAGCGGCAATGGCTCTGTAGTGCTCTCCATATTCAGATCGCTTATTTTTCTCCACCACGCCGTTTTTGGGGGGCATCTCTTCAATCATGGCGTCAATGGCTGCGATGTTTAACTTATTTCTTTTGGTATAACGCCCGGTGCACATGCCAAGGGTTTCCACCATGGAAAAGCCTTTATGCTGCATGGCTGTGACAAAGTGGTCGGACAGATCTGAATCATGGCCGGAATATCTGCCGATCCAGGTGGCACCGGCACTTTGTGCAATTTCACAGATATCAAGGGGGACCTCTGCCTGGTTAAGGAACTCAGACCCCACAATGGCATCACTGGGTGTGGTGGAAGAATATTGACCACCGGTCATGCCAAAGTTAAAATTATTTAAAATAATCAGGGTAATATCCAGGTTTTTTCGACAAGAAGAGAGCACATGGGCACCACCGATGCCAAGCCCACCGTCACCCATGGTGACGATAACATTCAACTCTGGATCAGCCAATTTCAGGCCGGAGGCATAGGTTAAGGCCCTGCCATGGAGACCGTGAAGGGCATGGACGTTAAAAAAGGTGTCAAACAGACCGGAACAACCGATATCCGTGACAATGACGGTTTTTTCAGCGGGAATCCCCATCTTTATCAGGGCTTTGTCCAGCTCTTTGGTGATGCGATCATGGGTGCAGCCGGGGCAGAATACCGGGGGACGGCTGGTATTTAATAAACTACTCATTGTCAATAACCTCCATTATTTTACCAGGTGCAATCAAGGTACCGTCCATCTGTCCGTAAAAATCGATTTTTTTACCTTCCAGAACCCGCCTGATTTCGTTGACATACTGGCCCAGATTCATCTCAATGACCACAATGCGTTTGTAGATTTTGGCTTTTTCCTTTAACAATTTTTCTGGAACTGGCCATATGGTTTTCAAGGAGAGGGAAGAGACCTGGGTCCCCCTTTTTTCCAGGGAAGCGCAGGCATCGTCCACAGCTCGGGAGGTAACGCCGTAGCTGATGACAAGGGTATCTGCATTTTCTCTGTAATTTTCTTCAAAAAGGGTGATGCGATCTTCGGCCGCAAGGATTTTATTTTGCAGGCGCTCCTGGGATGCACTGATCACTTCAGGATCAATGGTAATGTAGCCGTCAGGACCATGGGTGGAAGAGGTTTGACGAACCAGGGTTTTTCCGCCAATGGGAAGAAAATCAGGGGCCTTGTCTGCATCCGCCTCAAAGGGGACATAGTTTTCGCCGGTGAAAGGTTTTCGATCCACAAGGGGGGGCAGGGTTATGGCATCCAGGTCGACACTCTCCCGGGTCATCCCGATCTCCTTATTGGAAGCAATGAACACAGGGCAGCGGAACTCTTCGGCATAGTTGAATGCATGGACCGTTAGTTCATAGCAATCCTTTGCGTCCCTGGGAACCAGAACAATCACCGGAACTCCACCAGTGTTTCCCCATCTTAAGAACTGAATATCACTGTCTGCGCCCCGGGTGGCAGATCCTGTGGAGGGACCCAGTCGCTGAACGTCCACAATCACCATGGGTATTTCACTGCCAAGGGCAAAGGAGAGCTGTTCACTGTAAAGACTGATTCCCGGACCGGATGTGGCGGTTAACACCTTTTTCCCTGCCATGGAAGCCCCAATACAATATCCCATGGATGCAATTTCGTCTTCACCCTGAATACAAATCCCGCCCTTGGGGGGCAGAAATTTTAACATATTGGAAAAAACCGTGGTGGCAGGGGTAATTGGATAGCCTGCAAAAAAGGAACAACCCGCAGCCATCGCACCCCGTGCAACTGCCTCATTTCCCTCCATGAATGATAAAGCCATTTTCTTCTCCCGTTGTATTTAGCGCTTTACTTTAAATTTAAAATCGTTTATTCAATCATTAATTTGATTAAATATTTGATTGAATTATTCTTTCATTAACAGAACCCTGAGGTGGAGTCAAGGAATTTAATCAAATAAATAATCATATTCGCCAAGAGAGATAATATTTCCCTTGCATTTTTAGATATTTTTATATATCTATCATCCTAAAAAGTATTAAAATTAAATTAAAAATAAAATCAAATATGAGCCCAAAAAAGATAAAAAAAAGAAAAGAAGACTTTACCCAGGAAGCTTACATGGGGATTCGCAGGATGTTTTTCAACAATGAAATCATCCCAGGGCAGAAGATATCCTACCGGGATCTGGCCGAACGGCTGGAAATGAGTGCCACCCCCATCATCCAGGCTTTAAAACGCTTAGAGTTCCAGGGACTGGTGAGGCATGAGCCCAATTGTGGATATTATACGGAGAAGACCAGCATTGAAGAGATTACTGAAATCTATGATTTCAGAAAGATCATTGAGGTCGCCCTTGTGGCAAAAACTATCCAGGGAATTACCGCCGGGAAACTTGCAAAATTAAAGAAAGCGCTGGAGAGTCACCTCAGCGCCGTGCGGGATGTCTATCTTAAAGACCGTCTCCTCAGGGATAGAGAATTTCACATGGCCCTTGCCGAGCTGTCGGGATGCACGCTCCAGATCAATACCTTAAGACATTTGTTTGATCTTCTCTATCTCAAATACCGGGGAAACATCCTCTTTGTCACCCCCATGGACACGGTGGATGATCAACATTCAAAGATCTATGAGCACATTGCCGCCAAGGACATTGAAGGAGCCCAGAACATTCTGGGCCAGCACATTTTAAATGTGAAAAAACATGCCCTCATCAGCGTTAATCGAGTGATTAACGAGAAATCTGCCCCCATGATTTAGAACTTGACGATTTAAACAGGCGCTAAAACTCATGGTGCCTCCGGCTTTGCCGGAGGTCACTGATTCAAGACAGACCGTTTAAAAACGATTCAACAGTTCCCACCACATCCGCAGGTCATTGAATTCATCGTGGCATTCCTTTGTCTGTGAATT
>JASFYZ010000192.1:0-7608 GCA_045046665.1 Desulfobacterium sp. | reverse complement strand
TAAAAGGATTGTCGATGTTGTTTTTCTTAGTTACTTCAATGCCTTTTTTAAATGAATGGGTTTTTATGATTTCAAATTCTTCAGAGGTTAACCTGCCTTTTTTGTTTAGTATTTCAATGGGGATCAGCACTTTGCCAATGTCGTGGAGAAAATATCCGATGGATATACTATAAATTTCTTCGGGAAGATAGTAGCTGAAAGCGTTATCAGATTTGCTTCCAAAGGGAAAAGAAAATTTTGAAATAATAAATTCATTTAAAGATTCGCTGAAATGGTTATTGAATTGTTGTAAAATGGCAGTGGCAATGGTGCACACGTTGATAGAATGGTTGTAAAGGTAATCATCAAAGGATAAAATTTCTTTGGTGAGATATGCGAAGGCATTGTCATGGGTATTCATAAAATCTAACATCGTTGTGATGGTTACTTCCACACTCTCATAATCAAATACCCCACCGGTATTCCGGATATCAAGGATGACTTTTTTGATATTTGTTTTTGTTCTTTCATAGGTTACTGTAGCTTCTTTTTTAAGTTCTGTGATGGCTTTTATTTTTGTTTCTACATTGTAGCCGATGAGCGGATTGATTGTTTTTTGTTTGTCTGGAGTTTTAAATAAAAGGGGGTTCCCCTTTGTATCCCAGAGTCCTCCCTGGTTCTTGTCCGTAATTTTAACCCTTGTGATGCCCTTTTCTTTAAGATGATTTAAGGTCTTTTCCTGGTTGACCAAAGTATTCTGTTCAAGGAGAAGTACGCCTTGGGCATTATAAATGTCAATCCCCGTTCGTACACTTCCCCCCTGTCTGATAATTTTAATAAGCTTCTCAATATCTATTTTGTTGCTTTTCATCAAGAGAGTTCCTTTTCTATAGAAACGCCTGTAACTTGAGGTTTACATTTTTTCAGGTCGATTCTGGAACAACATGCCCAGGACTGTCTTAGTTGATTTTTGGCTTTTATAGCAGACGTCACTCTTTTGACCTCAGTTTTGGTATAAAGGTAAAATGTAATAAAATCACAATAGCCTACAGTGCCCCATCTTTAAAATAAGTAAAAAATATTTCTTAAGTTGTATTTTCTGAATTTTAAAATATGTATATATATACATAAAATAGTAAAAAACAATAATAATTTTTTGGCAACTTTTATATCATGTCAAAAGTACTTTACACTGTTTGAGGAATAATTTTTTGAAAATGGGTTATTGCTCCAATAAGGGAGACCGAAAATAATAATCGCCCAAGCTTTCTGTGGCATCGCAGAGCGGCGTAACGACTACCGCTAGGCTGAACAATTATTTATTTTCATCTCCCTAAGTGCAAATTGGAAAATAAAAAGTGCCCAAATTCGATGGATATCCGCAAGCTATATGGCAAAGTTTTAAGGGCTTGACTTTTGTTTGTGAGGCATTGTCCATTTTAGAAAAAAAGTATCATAATAAAGATGTGGACTCAGCAATACAGCGACATTTAGATGTTCATATAAAAAATGCAGGTTGTTTTGTCTATGATTGATTGTGATTAATCTCATGAAACATCAATTGCATGCGGTTTTAAGTCAAAGTGTCGCTGTAGTGTTAGAGGGTCGGAGTAAATCAATGTGGAAACTGAAAAAAAGAGCCGCACCTTAATAATAATGCCAGCTATATTTGAAACCCTTTAAACATCCAGGATGGCCGAAGCCCAGCACCGCCAGGCCTTGTCAGCACGGCTTACCCGTTCAACCCGGACTGGGTCAAGGTGGAAGCCGCCATTGATATAGCTGATGGTATGTCCGAACGGCTGAAAAAACGGAATATGTACAGGAGACAGATCCGATAGACCTTTAAATCTGATTACCCTTTGCACTCATTGCCATACAGCAGACAATCACAAGCCGGATGGCTGTTTGTTCGGTTGGCAGCCAAAATCAAAATTTTTCAGAGAAGTGATATTCATGTCCATGGTACGCTGGGAAATGGTTAATCAACTTCAGTGCCAGCACACATATGGACATATTACAAAATCCAGGCGCATCTCTGCTGGGTTGGAAAAAAGTTACCACAATGATGCCTTTATTATTGCTGGTGGCAAAGAACAATTGCGTTACAAAGCGTTTGACGTCATCTAAAGACGAAGGAACAACAGATCCCTCGAAAGATTCTATGATGCAAAATATATTGATCGTAGAGACGGAAAAAAAAATCTGGACTTATTGAGATTTTACATAGAATGGAAGAGAGACCCTGAAACACAACAGGAACCTTTTTCATTGTTTTCGATAAAATATAGGCGGGTAAAAGGTTTTCCCCCATGGGCAGTTCATGGGCCATGGCTATCTGACTCGGGTTCCAGGGAAATTAAGGAGCGTAATTACCCTGGAACTATCTGTTGGAGTGTGGGGACTTTAGATCTTCATACCGACAGCATATCCCTTGTGCACCGCATCAAAGGCCATGCCAATGGTATCGGCATCCCCCACCACATCAAAGGGGATGTTCCGGGCCTTGATGATATCAGCCAAGGCATTTTCAGATTTGGAACCGGCTGCCATGACAATGGTGTCTGCCGGGATTTTTTCAATGCCCTGTTGGGTTTTGATTTTAATGCCCCCGGGGGTGATCTCCAGGGCCTTGGCACTGGGTCTGGATGTAATGCCGTTGCGCTTGACATCCTGGAGCATGCCCCAGCGGGTGGATTTGCCAAAATCTTTACCAATGGTATCCAGCATTTCAATGACTGTGATCTCCTTGGTGCCCCGGGTGGCCATTTCAAACAGCACTTCCGGGGATTCTGCCTTGTTCACAAACAAAAATTTCAAGGTTTCGGCGGACAGGGTGCCCTTTTCCGCCAGAAACAGGGCTGTCTCCACCCCCACGGCACCGCCACCGATGATGACCACCCTCTTACCGGTGAACACCTTGTGGGAAAGCACATCCCAGGCCTGGACCACATGGGGAAGATCTGCGCCGGGGATGGGGGGGGCCATGGGCACGGCCCCGGTGGCCAGAACAATGTGATCGGGCTTTTCTTCATCAATGAGATCTCCATCCACGGTCTGATCCAGTTCCACATCTATTTCATTGTCATAGACCTTATTGGCCAAATCCCATGCCAGTTCAGCAAACTCATTCCGGCCCGGAGGAGAGGCGGCAAGGAAGAGCTGGCCGCCCAGCCCATCGTCTTTTTCATAGATGGTGACCTCATGGCCCCTTTTTCGGGCTGCAAGGGCCGCATTCATACCGGCTGCTCCTCCTCCGATGACCATTACTTTTTTGGGTATTTCTGCGATTTCATAGCTGCTGTCGCACTCATGGCCAGCTTTGGGGTTGCAAAGGCACTCCACGGGTTTGAGTTTAAACAGGTTGTCAAAACAGCCTTGGCCACAGGCAATGCAGTGGAGGATTTCATGCTCCCGATCTTCTTCTACTTTTTGGGGCAGAAAGGGATCGGCAATGAGGCTTCGACCCATGGCCACCATGTCGCACATGCTGTCGGCAATGAGCTCCCGGGCCGTTTCTGGATCATTGATGCGATGGCTGGCAATCACCGGCACATCCACCACCTCTTTGATGCCCCGGGCAAGATAGGCAAAGGTCCCCCGGGGAACCGCCGCCGTGATTTGGGGCACCCTTGCCTCGTGCCATCCCACGTTGATGCACAGGGCATTCACACTGGCTTTTGTCACCAGGGCTTTGGCATATTCGCGCAGTTCATCCCGTCCCTGGCCCCCGGGCATGAAATCATTGCCGTTCATGCGAACCATCACCGGGAAATCCTCTCCCACCTTTTTTCGTATGGCCTGCATGACATTCAGGCCAAACCGCATGCGGTTTTCCAGGGATCCGCCGTATTCATCGGTGCGCTGGTTGGTCAATGGTGAGAGAAATTCGCTGATGAGATATCCAGTGCCGCTCAACACCTCCACTGCATCAAATCCTGCTTTTTTCACCCGCAGGGCTGCCTGGGCAAAGTCATCAATGATTTCATTGATTTCCTTTGTTTCCAGGGCTTTGGGGGTTTCCCCTGTCATGCGGGAGGCGATGGCCGAGGGGGCCACGGGCTGCTTTCCATCCAGAAAAAAAGAAAAATTGTACCGACCGGCGTGGTTGAGCTGAACACAAGATCGTGATCCATTGTTTTTGATGGCATCTGACAGTTGAGTTAACCCGGGTAGGAATTCATCTTTGTGGGCACCGATGTTCTGGGTGTTGCCAGCCAGCTCATTCACCGTGGCAAATCCCACGCAGATCATCCCGGCTCCGCCCCGGGCCCGTTCTGCATAAAATTCAGTGATCTGCTTCGTTACCAGGAAACTCTCCGCCATGCCAAGGTGCATGGCGGGCAGGTAGATTCTGTTTTTAATTTCAAGGGTGTTGATGGCAATGGATTGCAGCAGGGGATCTTTCATGGGGCCTCCAGATGTTAAGTGTTTAAATGTGAATCTGGCATTAAAGCTTGGCATCCTTCAAAAGTACTTTACACTTTTTTTGTGGGGAGGGGTCAGGCTTGCGTTATTGACACTTTTTATCAAGTTTCCTTTTAAATATAAGCCATTGTTAAAAGCATGGAGCCTGATCAAAGCCTCAGCCTCCAATAACACAAGTGACCCCATTGGCCCACCAATTATGGTGAATGGCCGATGTTATGACTAACCCCTATGAAGGATGTCCAAAGCTTCTTCCTTTTTATTTCATATTTTATGGCTTGACGATATAAATAAAAAGAGGCATATATGACTTTAAGCATGCTGAAAGGGACAGATTGGCATCCCTCATGAGGCTAACTCCTTAAAAAAAATGGTTAAATTGACAATTAGTCCACGATCCTTTTGGCTTATACTCTTCATAGGAAAATAAACATGGCCCATATCACATTGCTTGCATATCCCCATTGCTCCATGTCCAGTATCATTGGCCCCATTGACGCCTTTGCCATGGCAAATCTGTGGTACCAACGCAGCCAGGACCCCCCAATAACACTGGCGGTTCCTTTGTTTTCCTGGGATATTGTTTCTCTGGACGGGCAATCTGTTAAAGGGTCTGGCCGGGTGCTGGTACAGCCCCACAAAGCCATCCATGAAGTGAAAACCACGGATTTCATTCTTATTCCCGGATTTCTGCCGCCATTGGATTTCAGGGGAAAGATACCAGGATCACTTATCAAGTGGTTGCAGAACTGGCATCGGGAAAATGCCATGATCGGTGCCAGTTGCACCGGGACTTTTTTTCTGGCAGAAACAGGTTTGTTGAATGGGAAAGTGGCCACCACCAATTGGGCCTTTGCACGGTCTTTTCAGCGCTGTTATCCCCAGGTGCAATTAAAACCTGAGCGGATTCTCACAGAGGACCACGGGTTGGTCTGCTCCGGTGCCACTACCTCCTTTTTGGATCTGTCTTTGTTTCTTATTAAAAAATTTGGTTCTGCCGAGCTTGCCACCCATTGCGCCAAGGCGTTGCTGGTGGAGCCAAATCGTCGGAATCAATCGCCCTATGTGGTATTTGATTACCAGAAAAGCCATTCTGATGAAAAGGTGCTGGCAGCCCAGGATCGCATGGAGAAACATTTTGATCAGGGGATCCCCCTGGATGCCCTGGCATCGGATCTGGGGATCAGTCCCCGTCATTTCAAACGTCGATTCAAAAATGCCACCGGTGATTCCCCCCTGACCTATCTGCAGCGGGTTCGCATTGAAGCTGCCAAACGAAAACTGGAGACCACATTGGAAAACATCACTGAGATTACCTGGCAGGTGGGGTATGAAGATAGCAATTCCTTCCGGCGGTTGTTTCGAAAGTACACCGGGCTGTCCCCCCGGGAGTACCGGGAACGATTTGCCCGGGCGTCGTGAATTGTATGTCAAGGGGGATTAACCCACAATTTTTTGTGCAAAGGCCTTTGCCTGGTCTTTTACGGCTTCGTCCAGATTTTCCGGGGTGGTGCATTTACTGATAAAAAGGTTCCCTGCTGGAATGGCTAGGTGGGGGCTCTGAAGTCGCTCAAAGGCTGTAAATGTGGCTTCAGCATTGTTTTCCCAGGGGCCAGCACCCGTAACCAGCAGAGCCTGACGCTGATCTTTCACCAGGGAGGCATGGGTGGGCTGGTGGTAATCCACATAAAAGCTGTAGGTTCTGTCAATGAGGGATTTCAACGGACCGGCAAGGCCCCAGAAATACAGGGGAGATGTGAAAATAACAAGATCCGCTTCCACCATTTTTTCAAGGATTTCAATGGCATCATCTTTTTGAATGCAGCCAACGCCTTCCATTGTCTCTTTGCATTTACCGCAGGCAAGACACCCTTTGATGTCTTTATTTTGCAGATACACGGATTCTACTTCATGACCCATGGTCGTGAGTTCTTCTTCCACCCAGCCAAGAACCGTTGCTGTATTTCCCTTTTTCCGGGCACCACCCTGCAATGTTAAAACCTTCATACCATCTCCTTTTGTGTGGGAATTGCCAAATTTGCTCAATCCCATTTTGTATTTTAACCAAGTGACAATATTGGATTGTTATGGGATTTGTCAAATAATCAGAGTAACACCATAAGGCGATTACCGGGTCAGCGGGGTCAGATTTTGTGTAAACTGACCCCACATAAAATGTTACATAAATCCGTTGTAGGGGCGGGGAGTTAATGCATTGTGGACATAACGGATCATGGTTATGAAGTCAAAAACCGGCCGTCCTGTGGCCTTGAATACCGCCGCAGCATAGGGGGGCAGATCACTGCACTCCAGTAGAATGGCATCAATATCTGGGTGTTCAAGGACCATGTCGTTGGCAATGCCCACCACTTCTTTTTCTACTTTAGCAGAATCCAGGGTGCCTTTTTCTTCAAGCACGGATTCACAAAATTCCGTTTGTTGCTCCATACCCCGGACAACCAGAGGGACTTTTTCTGATATGCCAACATTTGTGAAATGTTCAGGTGTCAGCACCGATGCATTGGCAGTGATCACCCCGATTTTTTTACCCGGGGGCAGTATCTGATGGATGAAGGGTATCTGGAGCAGGCTGGACATGAACACAGGAATATCCACCCCTTTTTGTATCTGGGGTTGGAACAATGCCATGAATCCACAGGCCCCGGTAATGGCTCGGACCCCTTCATCCTGAAGCTCCCGGGCCGCTGTTAGAAATGGGTCCAGCAAGCTGGGGTCCCTCTGGGTCAACAGGCGTTCAATGGAGGCATCCTTTACTACTTTATATCTCACAGGGAAATCAAATGTGGTGGCGTTACCCACATTGCCTGGAATGCAAGGGTAGGTGGCATCAAGGATGAGTATCCCGATGGCTTCACCATACCAGGATCTCTTGGGGTTGTCAGCGATGTAAACGGTCATGGCTTGGGTACCTCATGCTGAAAGCTTATGCTCTCTATGATTTTAAAAATTTGGTTTCCGCATCGGGTCCGTCCTATGGAGAATTTTTTATAAAAAACCGGCAAGAAAACTTCTGAGTCTTTAGCTCAGGGGGGGGACGCGTGCATGGATAAAAATACAATCCTGCTCTGCCAGGGCGCATTCCCATTTTCCCGGTTGGAGATCCAACTATTTGATTTGTCAAGATATTTTGTTTTAGATCAATGGGGTGCTGACTTAATGAAATCAATGGGCTATATGATG
>JASFYZ010000191.1:0-7972 GCA_045046665.1 Desulfobacterium sp. | reverse complement strand
AATTAATGACCAAAAACAAGCCATGTATTGAAATTTTTCCTGTTTTGTGGTCAAACAGGCCCATGGATACATCCCCCTACATTAATGTGGCAGTGGCCCTGCCAGTGAACAACACCTATGTGTATAAAGTGCCGGACCATTTAAGGTATGCAGCCGTTCCCGGCATGCGGGTACTGGTGCCCTTTGGCCGCCGCAGGATCACCGGATACATCCTTGGATTCCAAAAGGACAGCGGCGGATACAAGGCAAAAAATATCCTGGACCTGCCCGATGATGTTCCCCTCTTTCACCCATCCATGATCCCCCTGTTTCAATGGATTTCCCGTTATTATATCCACCCCCTGGGTGAGGTGATCAAAACAGGCCTGCCCGTGGGGCTCAACAGATATGATGTATCTATGCTCAGCACCACCCCGGAGGGAGAAAATGCCCTTGCCACCCACATGCTTACCCCCCGGGAACGGGAAATCCTCCAAACATTAAAAGAAAAGGGCACCCTGCCACTGAAGGGGTTTACCTCGGCAAAAAACAGCACCGGAATCCATGCTCTGGTGAAAAAAATGACGGCCCGGGGATTGATTACCCTCTCTGCAAAATTAAAAAAAGACCAGATCCAGATGAAAAAAGAGGTCTTTTGTCGCCATGTTCAGGGGGTTCCTGCCACGGTGAAGCTCTCTGCCAAACGTCAGCTATTACTGGACCTTGTGGCCCGGGACGGAAAAATTGCCCTTTCTGAATTAAAAAAGGAGATCCCCACGGCCCCAAAACTTGCCAAAATACTGGAAACCCAGGGCTATATCCAGCGTTTTGAAAAACAGGTATTTCGGGACCCACTGGGAGAACCGGTGATCCCGGACATCCCGCCGACCCTCACCGACGAGCAGCAGATGGTGGTGACTCAGGTCCAGGAAAAAATGGACAGGGGATTTCACACCTATCTTCTATCCGGTGTCACGGGCAGCGGAAAAACCGAAGTATATATGCGCCTTGTCTCCCTGGCAGAAGAGAAGGGAAAAGGGGCCATTGTGCTGGTGCCGGAAATTTCCCTCATCACCCAGACGGAACGACGTTTCCGGGCACGGTTTGGCAACCGCATTGCCGTGCTGCACAGCAAACTCACCAAGGGAGAACTCCTGGACCAGTGGCACCGAATTTTGAGAGGGGATGTTTCCATTGTCATCGGGGCTCGCTCTGCCATCTTTGCCCCCCTTAAATCCATTGGTATCATCATTGTGGATGAGGAGCACGACTCCTCCTACAAACAGGAGTCCGGCCTTCGTTACAATGCCAGGGATATTGCCGTGGTCCGGGGCAAATTTTGTGACATCCCCGTGGTGTTAGGCTCTGCCACCCCTTCCATGCAGTCCTACTACAACGCCTGCCAAGGAAAATTCACAGAATTGAAGCTCAAAAACAGGGTGAACCAGCGCCCCCTGCCGAAAATTCACATGGTGGATCTCAAAAAATACAAGGATTTCAGGGGAACGGAGAAAATCATCACTCCAGAGCTTTCCCGGGAGATCCATCTCTGCCTCACCCGGGGGGAGCAGACCCTGATTTTTCTAAACCGACGGGGATTTGCCACCTTTCCCGTGTGTGAGTCCTGCGGTGAAACCATTAAGTGTCAATTCTGCGATGTCACCATGACCCTGCACAAGGATGCCGATGAGTATCGATGCCATCTGTGCGGATTTGCAACCACCATCTTTAAAAAATGTACCCATTGCGGTGCCTCCCGGGTAAAGCCCCTGGGGTTTGGCACAGAAAAAATCGAAGCCATGCTCAAGGTCATGTTCCCCGAGGCCCGGGTGGCCCGCCTTGACCAGGACACTGGCAGCAAAAAAGGGGCCACCATCAATATCCTCAAGCAGGTGCAGAACCGCACTATTGACATCATTGTGGGTACCCAGATGCTGGCCAAGGGCCATGATTTTCCTGCCATCACCCTGGTGGGCATCATCTGCGCTGACATGTCCCTGAATTTTCCTGATTTTAGATCCGGAGAAAGGACCTTTCAGCTCCTGGCCCAGGTGGCAGGCCGGGCTGGCCGGGGGGATCTGCCGGGCAAGGTGATCATGCAGACCTACACCCCGGATCATTTCAGCATTGAGGCCTCAAAAAACCAGGATTTCATTGAATTTTACAACCAGGAATTTCCCTTTCGCCAGGCCCTTTCCTACCCCCCTGTCTCCCGGATCATCCAGTTGAAAATGTCTGGAATTAACAAGGATAAAGTTGAAAAACACGCCCTGATGGTGGGGCAACTGTGCCAGAGCCTGATCCAGGAAAATGTGCCCCCCTCCCATGCCATCCAGATGCTGGGTCCCATTGAGGCCGGTATCCCCAAAATTGCCCTGCGGTTCCGGTGGCAACTATTAGTCAAGAGCCCTTCTGCAACGGCCTTGAACCAGCTGATCACCCGGATGATCTCAGATAAAAAAGCCTTTGCCTCAAAAGAGGTCAAGGTGTCCATTGATGTAGACCCCTATTTCATGTTGTAGGAGGTAAATATTCGGCCAGCACCCCATCTTCACCTATTTGAGCCTGCTCACATAGCATTCGTATGCTACGCAGTCCCAAATAGGCGAATATGGAGCACTTGCCAAACATTTACATTCCCAACCCGAATATTTACCGTAGGAGAAATGATGAACCCCAGCCCTTCCATGCCCCATAATCCATCCCCCAGATTGCTCGTGATTGACAATTATGACTCCTTCACATACAATCTGGTGCAGATGTTCACCTGTTTCAACCTGGACATTGTTGTGAAACGGACGGATAAAATAACCGTCGCCCAGGCAATTGCCATGTCACCGGACTACATTCTCATCAGTCCAGGCCCCAAAGATCCTGCCCATGCCGGTGTTTCCATGGAGATAATCCGGGCATTTTATAAAACATGCCCCATCCTGGGCGTCTGTCTTGGGATGCAATGTTTAAATGAAGTTTTTGGCGGCAGCACCCAGCGTGCCCCGGTGCCAGTGCACGGCAAAACCGACAACATCATGCATAATCACGCAGACCTTTTTAAAGGCATGCCATCTCCCTTTGCGGCGGCCCGGTATCACTCATTGATTATTTCCCCGGCAAACCCGGATGTGATCACCACCGCCTGGAATGACCAAGACATCATCATGGGAATTACCCTCCGGGGATATCCGGTGTTCGGGGTCCAGTTTCATCCAGAAAGCTTTTTAACGGAAAAAGGGGACATCATGATAGAAAATTTTCTAAAAACCGGTGTGCCAGTGGCCCTTATAGAAAAATCTTGGTAAATTTGACGGATTCCACCCTTTGTTGGGGACAAACCAAGATGCAATACAAGGTTTAAAAACGTAGGGACAGAATCTATTTCTGCCCCATGTTGTGGGCGGGCCAAGGTCAGAATATGGTCCGCCAGTGGCGGTTATAGGAAAATAAGTTTAACAGAAAAAAGAGTTCTGCTTGAAATTTAACAAATTTTATCTAATAAAAGGATGTGAGGACGAGATGTCTGGTGAATTTCAAAATCTTTTTTCCATTGGCTCATAGCTGCCCAAACGATCTTTTTTATGCTTAAACAATCAGGTTCAGCACTTGGATTTACGCGATGTGAAGGGAATATCATGAAAATATCAAGTAACATTGAAAACCTCCACCAGGTCCGGGACTACATCAGGCAATTTGGTGCATCCCTGGCCCCCCCCCTGCCCGATGAAAAACTGGACATGCTTGAACTTGCCGCCAATGAAGTGGCTGCCAACATCATCCGCCATGGCTATGACGACGATAAGCCCGGTGAATTTGAAATCATAATCGTTCAGGAAACCACCGGTATTTCAATAAAACTCCTGGATCAGGGCTATCCATTCAACCGGAAAAATGCCACTTCATTTAACCCAGAAACAGATGAAATCATAGATAAAACCGGTGGGTTTGGTCTTTTTATCATCGAAAAAATCATGGACAAAGTGACCTATGACCAGGATGGTCTGGGAAACAATAGAACACAGCTTTTTCTAAAAATATAATTTACCATTGAAAAACAAAGGGCAATTGCACATGAAAATTGAAAAAACCAATGAAAATGATGTAGTGATCATTAAGATTGCAAGCAAGATGTTGGATGTTCCCAAGGTTTCTGAATTCAAGGAAGCCGTCCTTCCCCTGGTAAAAAAACAGAAAAAAATCATCTTTGATCTTGACGAGCTCTTTTTTGTGGACAGCTCCGGCTGTGGTGCCATTCTTTCCTGCATCCGACAGGTAAACGCCGATGATGGGGAGATAAAAATATGCAATACAAATAAACGGGTCAGGACCCTTTTTGAGCTGATCAGAATGCATAAAATCGTTGGCATTTACAACACCCGGCAAGAGGCTCTGGACAGTTTTTAATCAGCGCCGAAAATTTTTTAGTTGACGATCCGATTTTTTTATATAAAACTCCGTTCAAACAACTGAAATGATTGGAGTTTAAATTTTCGTTGTGGCAGAGGGTTACTGCCATGTGGGTTATAAGGAAAGATTATCGCAGATTTTTCAGGACGGATTATGAAAACATATACCCGAAAAGAGCTTCTTGATGAAATGACCCGACGATATGACCGTTCCGGTTCCCAGGGATCGTTCAAGTACCTGAGAAAAAAATATGCCTGGCTCATCGTGACCCGGGCCACAAGCCTTATAAAACGCACCATGGATATTCTGGTGGCGACTATTTTTCTTGTGGGAATTTCTCCGTTGCTTCTTCTGGTGGCACTTATCATCAAAGCCATTGACCGGGGACCTGTGATCTACACCCAGAAACGGGTGGGGCAGTGGGGTCGGGAATTCCCCTTTCCCAAATTCAGGTCCATGGTGGTCAATGCCGATGAGATCCGCCAGACAATCCTGGACCAGAGCCACCACACAGACAGTGTCACCTTTAAGATGGCAAAGGACCCCAGAATTACCTGGATTGGTAGAATCATCCGCAAACTGAGCATTGATGAACTGCCCCAGCTATGGAATGTTCTCAAGGGGGATATGTCCCTGGTGGGGCCCCGCCCCCCCCTGCCCGAAGAGGTGGCAAGGTACACCTTGAAGGACCGACGGCGACTGGATGTCACCCCGGGTCTTACCTGCACCTGGCAGGTGTCTGGCCGTTCTGACATTCCCTTTGACGAACAGGTGAAACTGGATGTGGCCTACATTGAAAGCAAAAGCTTTATGACAGACATTCGCATTTTATTTAAAACCATTCCGGCGATACTCTCCGGAAAAGGGGCTTATTGATTCAGAACGTCAACGCGTTGTTCTAACTCAACTTTTTAGCTTCATCCGCGTTGTAAAAGGAAAAATTACCCATGAAAGCCATCATTGATGCAAGTATGTCTTTTGAAAACCACGAACTATTGGGCAGCCGCATCCCCAGCACCCTGGCATTTTTGCTGGACCGCCCTTTTCTGCAGCATGTCATTGAATTGTGCGTCAATGGTGGCATTAAAAAATTTGATATTCTGCTATCCTCCCACCCCGAAAAGATAGAAACTGCACTGGGAAACGGCAAACGATGGGGGGTTGAAATCACCTACCATCTTTTAAAAGATCCCTCACAGTTTACCCGAATATTTGATACGCTTAAGGCAGAACATTTTTTTCTGTTTGCCCGGGGCGACCGCCTCCCGGCCATGAATTTCGACTCCCTGACCTCACTGGATTCCCAGCCCCCCCTGTCTGCCATCTGCACCCAAGCACATGCATCTAAACCCTGCTGGTCAGGATGGGCCATCCTCCCGGCTAATTTACCGCCAACCCTCTCTTCAGATCATGGATATGACGGTTTTTTCCAATGGCTTAAGGACAATAATGCCCACACCATCTCCACCCCGGAGGTGATTTCCTGTGAATCTTGCACTGCCCTTCTTAAAGCCAATAAAGCGGTGCTTTCCCATGAGGCGTTTCACTTTCTCATGCGCACCGCAAGCGAGGTGGAAAAAGGGATCTGGATCGCCCGGGATGTGGCTCTTCACCCCGATGCCAACATTATCCCTCCAGTATACCTGGATGAACAGGTCCGTATAGAAGAAGGCGTAACCCTTGGCCCCTATGTGGTCATGGGCAAAAGAACCATGGTGGCCCATAATTCCACCCTGAGAAATGCCGTTATTTTTCCCAACACCTATGTGGGGGAAAGGCTGGAAATCATCAACTCTGTGCTGGACAGAAACTGCCTTATCAACACGGAATTCGATTCAGAAACATTTATTTCAGAACAATTCATCCTGGGGGACATGGAGGAAAAAAACATAAAAAAATGGCTGACATCCCAGGTGTCACGCGTCACGGCCCTGGTGCTGAGCCTGATATTCCTTCCTCTCACCGCAATGACGGCCCTGGCGTTAAAAGTCTTCAGAAAAGGAGATCTGTTTCACAAAAGCTGGGCCATCCGGCTGCCCACGGCAACAGATCCCTTTTCCTGGAACAGTGTGGAACTTTCTTTTTTTGCCTTATCCCATGATAATAACTCCCCGGGAATGGGGTTCTGGTGGAAAGACTTTCTATTGCGATTCCTCCCCGGTCTTTTCAATGTTATCAAAGGCAAAATGGCCATCACCGGGGTATCTCCAAGGACCCGGGAGGAGCTTGAAGCCCTGGACCAGGACTGGCGAGAAATATACATCCGGGGGAAGTTGGGCCTTGTCACCGAAGCCATGATCAACTTCGGACGTAATCCCAACCCCGACGAACGCTACTCCGCCGAGGCCATTTATATCTCTTCCCCCTCTGTTTTTCGTGATATCCGGCTGGTACTGAAGTATTTCACCCGGCTGATCTTTTCATCAAAAAGACTTCAGGATAGATGATTATGGACATTGATTGTGTAATTATAGGCATCAATACAGAAAAAACCATTGAAGAATGTATCACCCATCTCCTGGCCAGCCACTATACCAGGGGAGATATCCACATCTATTATGTGGATGGTGGCTCCACTGACAACAGTATCGCCAGAGCCCAGGCCTTTGCCGGGGTAATAGTCATTGCCCTTCATCCCGAATTTCCCACCCCGGGTCTGGGCCGAAACAATGGCTGGAAGGCTGGAGACTCCCCAGTGGTTCAGTTTTTGGACTCCGATGCCATGGTGGAACCCCACTGGCTGGACAGGGCAGTGGATGCCCTGGAGGAAAACAGCAACATTGGCGCTGTCCGGGGGAACCGGTACGAACTCCATCCCCGGGCATCGGTGTTCAACTGGATTGGTGATATGGAGTGGAATGGAGATCCGGGCATCTGTGATGCCTTTGGGGGAGATGTGATGATCCGACGTCCCATTCTTGAAGACACCAGCGGATATGATGAAATATTGGTGGCCGGGGAAGACCCGGAGCTGAGCTGGCGTATCCGACAAAAGGGCTGGCAGATCCTGCAACTCAATGTCTCCATGTGTGGCCATGATCTTGCCATGATGCATCTGGGTCAGTATTGGAAAAGGGGGCATCGCACGGGATATGGCTATGCCGCAGTCACCGCCCGGTGTGGGATTTCTGCCGGAGGGTTCTGGGTACGTGAGTTGTTTCGCATTTCCGCCCGGGGAGGAGGATTTGTGGGATTTACCCTGGCGGGCCTGGCTCTATCCGTAATGCACCCCCTGTTTCTACTGCTCCTGTTTCCTGGCCTTTTGCTTCTGTTTTATCCCTTTTTATTCAGAATCTCCTGGTTCATGGAAAATAAACACCTCAAACGGGAAATGGCCATGATATATGCCCTTCACTGTTCCCTGGTGGTCATTCCCCAATTTTTCGGAGTTAAACGATTTTTCTGGGGAAACGTGCTCAACCGGCCGTTGAGAAACAAACCATCAGTGCTGAAAACCGGTGTTTCACAATAATACAATACGGTCTGCCCGTGGCAATTTATTAGAAAATAAAACTTCCGGGCAACCTCAGCAGAGCCCCCCCCGAGGGGCAATAGGAACCGGCCAATTGGGCCGTCTACGGTTCCGGGCCGG
>JASFYZ010000190.1:0-4362 GCA_045046665.1 Desulfobacterium sp. | reverse complement strand
CACTAACCGCAGAGCTTCAGACGAGTGGAGTATCTAAAGGTGCCTATATTTTTCTAAAGTAACGTAGTTAATTAAAACTTAGGCTAATCAACCAGGCTTGCAAAAGTTACTTTGCAAGCCCCTGAGTCTTTAGCTCAGGGGTTGTTGACAAGTATTCCCTCCAGGCCTTGCAGACTTTGAGGAGCCGGGGGCGGCATGGTACCATTTTCAAATTTTATTGTGGGCAAATCTAAGTGAAATACAAAATATGCCCACGGCAGTTTTACTAATTTTTTACTTGGCAAGCTCCCGGGCAGCTTCCATGGCAGCATAGGTCAGGATAGTATCGGCTCCAGCCCGTTTAATGGAAAGCAGGCTTTCCATGATCACCTTAATGCCGTCCACCCAGCCCATCATTTCAGCGGCTTTGATCATGGCATATTCACCACTGACATTGTAGGCGGCCAAGGGGAGATCAATTTCCTGTTTCAGGCGTGCGATGATATCCAGGTAGGGCAGGGCAGGCTTCACCATGATAATGTCCGCGCCTTCCTCCACATCCATGGTGGCTTCACGCACGGCTTCCAGGGCATTGGCCGGGTCCATCTGATAGCTTCTTCTGTCCCCGAACTGCGGGGTGGAGTCAGCTGCACTTCTAAAGGGACCATAAAAGGCCGATGCATATTTCACCGCATAGGACATGATGGGAATGTGGGAATACCCCTCATCATCCAATGTGCCCCGAATTTCACCAATACGGCCATCCATCATGTCCGACGGGGCCACCATGTCGGCCCCGGCTTTTACATGGGACAGGGCGGTTCTGGCCAAGAGATCCAGGGTGGCATCATTGTCCACTTTTCCCTTGTCCACCATACCGCAATGGCCATGGTCGGTGTACTGGCACAGACATACATCTGTGAGTACGGTCATGTTTGGAAGGGCATCTTTCACGGTTTTAATGGCCCTTTGCACAATGCCGTCCTTGGCATAGGCCTGAGTGCCCAGAGGATCTTTTTTGCCGGGCAGGCCAAAGAGCATTACCGCAGGAATGTCAAGATCCGCCGCCTCTTTGACCACCTTTACCAGGTTGTCGCAGGATAGATGATACTGGCCTGGCAGGGGCTCAATGGGTTTTTTGATGCCTTTACCTTCAACGGCAAACAGGGGCAGGATGAAATCATCCACAGAAAGGGTGGTTTCTCGGATCATTCTTCGAAAGGACTCTTTTTCCCTTAATCTTCTGGGTCGGTAGTCAGGAAACAACATGATCATCCCTCCTTGTTGGTTTCTTTGTCGGTCTTCTTAATTTCTTCATCTGTGAGATAACAGGCGGGATCTTCATCCCAGGGATCGCCCTTGATGGATTCAGCCCGTGCCCTGAAATTACCGGCACACACGGAAAGCCATTTACAGTCTTTACACCGACCTCCCACATGATTTTTCTTGTCCTTCATTTTCATGAGGAATTCATTGGTGGTATCTGTCCAGATATCAGAAAAGGAGCGATCCTTGATATTCCCAAGGCTCTTTTCCCGCCAGAACTGATCGGGATGAACTTTACCGTCCCAACTGATGCACCCAAACCCCCTGCCGGAGTTGTTGCCTTCATTCATCTGCAAGAGTTCCAGCACTTCGGCGGCCCGTTCCGGATCTTCTTCCAGGAGTTTCATGTAGAGGTAGGGGCCATCGGCATGGTTGTCCACGGTGAGAATCTCTTTGGGTTTGTTTCGATCATGAAGATCCCGGGTTCTTTCCATAATCAGATCCAGGGTATCCCGGGTTTCCTGGTGATTGAGATCTTCTTTTGCAATCTCAGAACCCCGACCGGAATAAACCAGGTGATAAAAACAGGCCCGGGGAATTTCCAGTTTTTCAAGCAGATCAAAAATACCGGGGATTTCATGGACATTTCGTTTGTTGATTGTGAATCGAAGACCCACCTTGATGCCCGCATCCTGGCAGTTTTTGATACCCTGCATGGCTTTTTTAAAAGCGCCTTTGAGTCCCCTGAATTTATCATGGGTCTCTTCCAGCCCGTCCAGGCTGATGCCCACATAGGACAGGCCGATCTCCTTTAAAACCTTTGCCTTTTCCGCAGTGATAAGGGTCCCATTGGTAGAAACAACAGCTCTCATGCCTTTTTTAACCGCATATTCAGCATATTCGGCAAGCCGTGGATGTACCAGGGGTTCGCCCCCGGAAAAAAGAATCACCGGTACACCAAAGTCGGCCAGGTCATCAATCATCTTAAGACTCTGCTCACGGTTTAACTCATTATCGTAGGAGATGTCCTCGGATCGTGCATAGCAGTGTACGCACCTTAAATTACAGCGCCGGGTCATGTTCCACACCACCACCGGTTTTTTATCCGCTGAAAACTGGAGCAGGTGGGAGGGCAACTGGCCCGATTGGCGGGAGTAACGCAGGGTATCCGAAGGTTCCACAGTGGCACAGTACAGTTTTGAAATTCCAATCATGATGATATCTCTTTCTTGATGAGGTTTTCCAGAAAGGTTTCATGTTCCAGCAATGCCTGCCTGGAGATATAAAACCTGTTTTTTCCAGATTTTTGACAAATGAGGCTGAGTCCATCGTAAAAATCATCGTATATTTTAGCCGTGATCTCTTCCGATGTGACCTCATGCATAATGAACTGTTCCATAATAAAGTCAATGGCATCTTCTTCAAAAACGATGTTCAGTTCATGTTGTTTAAAAAAATCCTGCTCCATTTGTTTAATGGATTTGTAATGGGTCTTTATTTTTTCCACAGCCCTTCCCAGCTCGGTGATGTGTCTGTAGAAATATTGCGCAACCAGTGCACTTCTCTGGGAAGAAAGTTCAATACCGTGTTCGCGGTTCAGATTATCTTTGTTTTTGATGATATACTGCTGTACAAATGCTTTTTCCTGGCCCAGGGCGACATCATGGACCCGGGCAAAGGCCTCTTCATGCTCCCCGGAAAGCAGTTTTTCAAGACACGCTTCTGGTGCGGATAGAACCTCAGGTGTGATGGTGAACCGGCTGATACCGGTGGAGGGTAGGGTCTCTTCAAAGGGAATAAGGGTCTCTTCAATGACACTGACAAGCCCCCTTGCACCGGTGTTCTCTTTAAATGCCATGCTGGCAAATGCTTCCAGGGCCGCTTCGGTGAAAACCGCTTCTATGCCATAGGCGGCAAAGTCCAGCCGTTTACCCAGTATGACGGGATTGTTGGGCATTCTTAAGATGGTAAAAAGATCTTTTTGGGTCAGGGGTTCCAGCACCGAACGTACCGGCAGTCGTCCAATGAACTCAGATTCAAACCCAAATTTCAACAGATCTTCTGTTTTAAGGGCCTTGAGGAGTTCGTTTTCCGGTGTTTCCCGGGGAAGGCTGGCACCAAATCCAATGGATTGACGGGTGATGCGTTTTTGCACAATCTCAGACAGGCCGGAAAAGGCCCCGCTGACAATAAAGAGGATATTGGCGGTGTTGACGCTTTTTTTGCTCCGTTTACCGGTTTTCTGGAAGCTGTCCAGTTCCTGCATCATGGAAACAGGGTCGTGGGGGACCTTGAGGTTCACCTCGGTCTCTTCCATGGGCTTTAAAAGTGCTCGCTGCACCCCGGCCCGGGAAACGTCTGCGCCATGTAAATTGGGGCTGGCGGCAATCTTATCGATCTCATCAATGTAGACAATGCCATACTGGGCAAGTTCAATGTCATCATCGGCCTCATTCACAAGGTCCCGGATGAGATCCTCCACATCTCCGCCCACATAGCCGGTTTCGGAAAATTTGGTGGCATCCCCTTTGACAAAGGGCACCCCTATTTTTTTTGCAATGAGTTTTACAAGATAGGTCTTGCCCACTCCGGTGGGCCCCAACATGAGAATATTGGCCTTGATATTTCCGGTGATACTGCCACTGGAGTCGGGGTGGTCATTGAGATGACGGATGCGATTAAAATGGGTACAGATTTTGGTGGCAAGAACGGATTTGGCTTGTTTTTGACCAACCACATACTGATCCAGGTGAGAGATCAGTTCCCATGGGGTGAGGTTAAAATCAAGCACCTGCTTTTTTTTCAGGCCAATGGGACCCGTGGCGGTCTTGTCTTCCTGGGGAAGCATTGACGGAGAAAGCACCTTGACTTTTCCACCAAATTTTTTATTTAAAAATTCGCCAAGCTCCTTTTCTATTTTCTGGGGGTCGGGTATGTTTTCATATATTTGAGTCATAATTTTGTAATTATAATCATAAAAAGGTATAAATCAAGTGAAACTAAGTAATGGATATCTGGAGGACTCTGTAAGGCTTTTATTTAATGATATATTTTCTCATGTTGAGATATGTAGAGGCATGTCGAACCGGACGTTAAACTAAAAAAGCCGCATACAAT
>JASFYZ010000189.1:0-6976 GCA_045046665.1 Desulfobacterium sp. | reverse complement strand
CTTTTATTCTAAGCATATTATCTTTATCCAGGCCCTTTCAAAGGCATCATCCATAATTAAACATTATATCGTTTTTTATAATCTACTGATTCAATAAACAAATATATTTTTATATAAAACTCCGTCCACAATACTGATATTATTAAAGTTTCATTTTTCGTTGTGGCAGGTGTTTACTGCCACGTATGTTATATAAAATCAATTACTTAAATAAAAATCGATATTAAGTACCCACACATATGCTTTCCAGTATTCTGTGGATATATATCCCTGATATCTCTGGATTTTATCTTGAAGAATATCTGCTCGGGTACTCATGTCTATTGTCTGAGCCCATTGAAACGGTGTTTAAAATCTTAAGGAACCCGCCATCATCAAACCAATGTCCGAGGCCCGTTTATCATCTGCCGAATCCAGGATTCCGGTGAATTCCCCCTGGAACATCACGGCGATACGATCACATAATTCAAAAATTTCTTCCAGATCCTCTGAAAACAGCAACACCGCCCCCCCCTCTTTACGCCGTTTGAGCAGCTGTTCCCTCAAATATTCCGTGGCCCCCACATCAAGCCCATAGGTGGGATGGGAAGCCACCAGAAGGGGAGGCGCCTCACTGATCTCCCGGCCCAGTATCAATTTTTGAATATTGCCACCGGAAAGATTTTTGATCTCCGTATTAATGGAGGGGGTGGCCACCCGGTAATCCGCCACCAGAGCGCTGGTGTGCTTTTTGATGCGTCCATATTCCAGAAACATCTTTTTAGAAAATTTTTTCAGGTGGTGCTGCTTTAAAATAGCATTGTCGTAGAGATATAGCCCCGGAGCAATGCCAAATTTTATCCGCTCCTCTGGCACATGGCTCACACCGCTGTCATAGATACGCCGGGGGGACAGGTTGGTAATATCCACCCCCTGGGAAAAAACTCTTCCCGATGACACCCGTCGTATACCGGTGATGGCTTCGGCCAGCTCCCGCTGTCCATTGCCAGCCACACCGGCCACCCCGAAAATTTCATTGGAATGAATATCAAAGGAGAGATTCTTCACACAGGGAAGCCCTTTATCTCCCAGGACATTAAGATTTTCAACGGTGAGCACCTTTTTTCCCGGGGGAATCTTTTCCCGGTGCACATTAAAGAGCACATCCCTGCCAATCATCATGCGGGCCAGGGCTTGTTTATTCATACCGTCTGTGTCTGCATGACCCACAATTTTTCCCTTCTGGAGCACCGTTACCCGGTCACACACGTCCATGATTTCATCGAGCTTGTGGCTGATGAGGATCACCATGTGGCCTTGGGCCTTCATGTCTTTGAGGATACGAAACAGCTCCTCAATCTCCTGGGGGGTCAATACCGAGGTGGGTTCATCCAATATCAACAGATCCGCCCCATTTAAAAGGGCCTTGATGATCTCCACCCGCTGCTGTTCACCGGCAGAAAGCTGCCACACTTTTTTTGAAGGATCTATGCTGAAGTTGAATTTTTCCGAAAAGGCAACCACCTGATCCCGGATGCGTATCTTGGGAAAGAAGAAGGGGGTGTGCTTGTATCCCAAAGCAATATTTTCAATGACGGAATGGTTCTGAATCAGCATGAAATGCTGGTGCACCATGCCAATACCATGGGTAATGGATTCCGTGGGAGAGCTAATTTTCACCGGCTTTCCGTTGATTAGAATTTCACCGCCATCGGGCTGATACAATCCATAAAGGATGTTCATCAGCGTGGTTTTTCCGGCACCATTTTCCCCCAGAAGCCCCAGTATTTCACCGGATTTTATCTGGAGGTTAATTCCCTGGTTTGCAAAAACCCCTTGAAATGATTTTGAAATATCCTTCATCTCAAGTGTATCAATTTTTCTCATATTGCTCCTACAAAACAGGACCGGATGGCCTGATGCCGGGAATGATTCAAGAGACATTGCACCGTCCTTTGCTTTCACCCGGCACATACCACCCGGTCCTTCTTTTTTTAAGGCCTGATTCCAAAATTCAACCATTTTATATTGGGATCAGGCTTATAGTTTAGCATTGCTGAGATAATGCCTATTTAGGAACAGATCCCTTTACATTGTCAACATAGTACATGATGCTCAACAAATCCTCCTTGGACGCCCGCTCCCCGGTCTTTACCTTGAGGATTCCGGCATTATCCTTGATGGGACCATCAAAGGGATCAAAGATATCCACGCCTTCCTTCATCTGGGCGTAGCGTTTGAACACAAGGTCATACACGGAAAGTTTACCCAAATCCGGGGTATTGACTTCAACTTTTTTGAGATCTTCCACAAATTTTGGATTAATCATCTCATCTTCACTTCCACCCAGAAGCGCGGCCCCTTCTGCGGCAAGCCACCAGATATCTTCATTGGTCCAGGTGTCATTGTGTATATCTTCAAGAATTTTGGCATACATACCACCCCAGTTCATGAGCTGACCGGAAACAACCGAGTCTTTTCCATAGGCTTGCATGGGGCTATAATGGCTGAACGTATAAATCTGCTGGCCTTTTTCACAATGATCCTGCCCCACTTCAATGACGGCCGGGGTATCTTCGGTGAACGCAATGGCATCACAACCGGATGCAATGAGGGATTCAGTGGCTTCCTTGGCTTTATCAGGTCCATACCAGGCATATATCCATCGCACATCCACAGTTACCGCAGGGTTGACAGCCTTGGCCCCCAGGGCAAAGGCATTTATATGACGCACCACTTCGGGAATGGGAAAAGCCCCCACATAGCCTATTTTCCCGGTCTTGGACAGCGCTCCGGCCATGAGTCCGTTGAGATAATACATCTGGTACAAATCTCCGAAATAGGTCCCCACATTGTCTCCCCGCTTAAAACCGGAGCTATGCATGAACTTTTTCCCAGGATATTTTTTACCTGCGGCCACGGTGTCGTTCATGTAACCGAAACTGGTGGTAAACACCACATCACATTTTTGTTCCTGGATGAACCGATCTATGATTCTTGCGGAGTCTGATTCTGACACAGACTCAATGAAAACAGTTTCAAGCCATGGATATTTATTTTGTACAAATTGTCGTCCCTGGTCGTGACCATAGGAAAATCCATAATCACCCACCGGCCCCACATAGACAAAACCGGCTTTAATCTTTTTATCAGCGGCAAAGGCACTCCCCGCCGCAAAAACCAGACAAAGGCAAAATAACAGTATCCGTCGGGTCAAATTCATGTCATGCTCCTGTTGTTTAAATGTTATTCACATAGGATGCCCCGGACCGGATGTCCCATGGCATTCCATGCACTGTTGTGACAATGCCGCTTTGCCATGGCCAATTCACATGCAAAACCTCCCTGGGATAATAATTTTTGGGAAGGCGCTTCAAGCATCAGTCTGGCAAGCCCATGTGCCTTTCTAATTTTCTTAAAATAAATTTGGGCATTTTACGACAGTTTCCCCAATGCCGTCAACCCTTATGATCCCTTAAATGCCCCTTCCTAAATCCACGACAGGATGTCAACTTTCCGGGTTGGCAAATATAGCAGAGTGCCCCCCTCCTTTTAAGTCAATATTTTTCTGTATCTCAAAAATTATATCGACAGATGATGGATTTTATGCTTATCTAATTGTCTTGTATTAAATCAATTCCCCCATAAGATTGAATGAGGTGGTTTGGTCATAAAATTAAACCCATTAGGCCCTGAAACTGCCTTAATGGCCAATGGTATGATCAACCCCGAATGAGGAGAGAATGGAAAGAGCAATCAACATCCTTAGAAAAAGTGAACTCTTCAGAAGCATGGAAGAAAAAGACCTTGACGCAATGGGACAGACCCTGGAAAAAAGAACGATACAAGAAGGTGAAACCCTGGCAACCCAGGGAGATACGGCAACCTTCTTTTTTGTGCTGAGAACAGGAACCCTCCTGATTGCATTGAATGATGGAAAATCCGCTGTGGTAAACAAAACAGGGGATTTTATTGGCCTGGAACTGTTATCCTCAAAGGGGGTATACATCTCCACCCTGACAGCCCTGACTTCCTGCGAAATTGTGGTCATTCCAAGGGATGCCTTCCTGGGATTTATCCAAAACGATTCCTCCGCAGCAGCCACCTTTATGCAGGCCTGGAGCAGCTATCGCTCCCGCACCTTCCCCTTCTTAACGGAACAGGATACCCCTGACATGGATTATCACTATTAATATGGTGTTCCGCTTCTTTTTAAAATCATGAAATAAGCCATTAAATTTTTGATAATCTGAAAAATATGGAGGCAAATGTGTACGGTTTAGATGCAATCAATGCATACAATGGATGGGCAATCTCTGTTGTGGGCGTAACCATTGTATTCACTGGCCTTGTGATGTTGTCCTTGGCCATATCCCAGATTCATAAAGTACTGAATCTATGGGAAAACAGAAAAGAAATCTCCCTTTTTAACAGAAAGGCCCCTGCAACGGACCGGATCCCGGTTGAACTCACCCCGGGACAAAAGGAAAGCGCAAGGCAATTTAAACTTCTGGCAGAAACGTTGAGTGACCATTTTTCCCTGCCAAGACTTTTAAAACTGGCCCGAATCAGTGGCATTGATCATCCCCATGCAACCCTTGCAAGGCTTCTTGAGGCAGATATCATTGTATCAGATACCCAAGGGTACCATGTCTTGAACATGGCACAATTCAAAACATTGGTTTCCTAAAAAATATCAATCATCCACGTAGAGGCATACGCTATGGAGCACCTATTTATAGATTTTTTTCAAAACACCGGTTTTTATCTATGTGACTACCGCAACATCGTCATGATCCTTGTGGGAATGACCTTTATATATCTTGGCATTGCCAAGGACTACGAACCCCTTTTACTGGTTCCCATCGGCTTTGGTATGCTCATGGGAAACATTCCCGTATTCCAGGGACTTGGTCTTGGTATCTACGAGGACAACAGCGTTCTTCACTATCTATACCAGGGCGTCACCCAGGGGGTTTACCCCCCATTGATTTTTCTTGGCATCGGGGCCATGACCGATTTTTCCACCCTGCTGGCACGACCGATACTCATGCTCCTGGGGGCCGCAGCCCAGGCCGGTATATTTTTCACATTCCTGGGAGCTCTGGCCCTCGGATTTGCCCCCAACGAAGCCGCTTCTATCGGCATCATCGGCGGTGCCGACGGTCCTACTGCCATCTTTCTCACGGCCAAGCTAGCTCCCCAACTCATTGGCCCCATTGCCGTGGCTGCCTATTCCTACATGGCCCTGGTACCGGTGATTCAACCCCCCATCATGAGACTTCTTACCACCCGAAAAGAACGCCTGATTCGCATGGAAGAGCCCCGGGAAGTTAGCAAGAGAGAAAAAATACTTTTTCCCATTGTCGCTTTTCTCCTGTGCTGTTTTCTGGCACCGGCCGCTCTGCCTCTGCTTGGCATGCTCTGCTTTGGTAACCTTTTAAAAGAGGCCGTGGTAACAGAACGACTGGCCGTTGCGGCAAGGACTTCCATCATTGATTCTGTCACCATCCTCCTTGGTGTCACCGTGGGAGCGAGTACCCAGGGTGATGTGTTTCTCACCAGTCAGTCTGTGGGCATTTTTATTCTTGGCGCCCTGTCTTTTTGTGTCGCAACGGCGTGTGGCCTGCTGTTTGCCAAATTCATGAATCTTTTTTTAAAAAGCAAAATAAACCCACTGCTGGGGGCTGCCGGCGTTTCTGCCGTTCCAGATTCAGCAAGGGTAGTGCAGGTGGTGGGGCAACAGGAAGACCCCACAAATTTTCTACTCATGCATGCCATGGCACCGAACATATCCGGGGTTATCGGATCGGCAGTGGCGGCCGGTGTGCTGTGGAGTTTCATGTCATAACTGTTAACACCCCCTGAACTAAAGACTCAGGGGTTTTCTTGCCGGTTTTTTATAACGGCCAACGAATATTGAAAACCCCTCTGGGGTTGTCCACAATGTAGGGGCAGAATCTATTTCTGCTCAACAAAGGGCAGAAATAAATTCTGCCCCTACGTAATCCTTTTAAGTACCCACACATATGTTTTTCAGTATTCTATGAGCATATACCGTTGATATACCTGGATTTGATCCCGAAAAACATTTGCGCGGGTACTTATCACACCTGAATTTGCCGGGATTTTTTTATAAAAATTCGGCATCCTTCATATGACCATAGAAGTACTTTACAGCCTTTTGGGAAAAAGCTCCTGCAAATGGGGAATGTTCTAAAAAAGTGTAAAGTAGTTTTGAAGGATGCCAAAAATTCAAGGAAATGTATCCATGCTTGAAACACACATTGAAGACCAAATTCTCATTGCAAAACTGGCTGCTGGAAACACCAGCGCCATGGATCGTCAGACCCTGGAACAACTCCAGAAAGCCGTGGACCAGGTAAATGTTGAAAAAGAAATTAAAGGAATGATTCTCACCGGGCAGAATCGTTTTTTCTCCACCGGGTTTAATTTAAGCACCTTCATGGCCTTTGAAACCCTATCGCAGGCAGGTGATTTTATTGCCTTTGCCGACCGGGTATTTTTTAACATTTTTACATGCACGAAACCCGTTGTCTGCGCCATGAACGGTCATACCGTTGCCGGTGGACTGATCCTGTCCATGGCAGCGGACTACCGTCTTCTCTCCAACCACCCCAAAACCAAGGTTGGCATGTCGGAAATCAATATAGGTGTTCCCCTGTCCGCCGTGCAGACCGGCATCATGAGGTTTGGCCTTGACTCCGATAGAGTCTATCGGAATCTGCTCTATTTTGGCAAATTGATCAACAGCGCAGATGCCTTGCAACAAAACATTGTGGATGAAATCCTTGACTCGGAAGCACTCATGGACCGAGCAAAAGCCATTGTCTCCTCATGGATGGACACCCCTGGAAAACCCTTCATGCGCTTAAAAAAGGAATTAAAAAGGGATGCTGCGGCAATCATGGAAACAAGACTGTCAGAAAAAAAACGATATCAAAATCTGAATTTTTTCCTCGGGCAATTGCAAATA
>JASFYZ010000188.1:0-20271 GCA_045046665.1 Desulfobacterium sp. | reverse complement strand
TTGTTGCCGTATTTCTGTTTGATCGGCCATAGCAGACGGCGGGCCTTGTCAAGGTTCACGTTGTCCGGCCAGCTGTTAAGAGGGGCCAGGCGTTGATTACCGGAGCCTGCTCCGCCCCGCCCGTCGCCCATGCGGTATGTGCCTGCGCTGTGCCACGCCATGCGGATGAAGAGCCCACCGTAGTGACCGTAATCCGCTGGCCACCATTCCTGGGAGTCGGTCATCAGCGCATAAAGATCTTCCTTAAGAGCGCCCAGATCAAGTTTCTTGAATTCCTCAGCATAGTTAAAGCCCGAACCCATGGGATTGCTCATGTGGGAGTTTTGATGAAGGACCTTAAGATTAATTTGGTTCGGCCACCAATCGCGGTTCGACGTGCCACTGCCAGCAGTGGGTTTGCCAGTTCGTCCCGTTACCGGACACTTGGGTTTTTCATTAGACATGTTGACCTCCTCATTTATTTGTTCAAAGGGATAAGGTACTATGTGATAACGATTATCAATTAATGGTAAAAAAATATTAACCTTTCTTTGCCATACAATTGCTACAAATACCAAAAAAATCCAATCTGTGATTCAGAATTTTAAAATTAGTCTCTATAGCGACCTGGTCTTTCAAATCATCCAGGCTGCCCAGATTCGAATCGACTACCTTTTTGCACTTAATGCATATGACGTGGGGGTGGGGGTAAGGCTTATTTCCGTCATATCGATTGCTCCCGTCCGGAAACCCTAATTCAAGAACTTCTCCAAGTGATCTTATTAATACAATATTTCTATATACCGTGGCAAGGCTCATTGTTGGAAAATCTTTTTTAATTTCACCATGGATATCTTCCACACTGGGATGCCCTTTACTTTTGGCAAGAATTTTAACGATGGCCAGACGCTGGGGCGTTATCTTCTGGCCATTATCCCTTAATTTCTGGATGATGATTTCAAATCTTTTCTTATGGTCTGCCATGTGGACTCTCTTTATTCTAAATGATAACTATTCTCAATTAACATTTAACATCTTTTCAGTCAAGGTTATTTTCAAATTCCAGGGAAACCATTCCACTCAGGGCAGAACCTGGCTGGAGCATGGGTGTATTATTTTCAGTCAATATTATGATACACCCAGTGGATGGCCGAGGAACTTGTCAGGGCGTTTAATAATGAAGTGTAGCCGGTATCGGGAAAAACGGGCTATTCCGGGGGGAGGAATTTAACAGCGTGGAAAGAAAAATGATCAAGGCAGCAGTGCAGACCCTGAAAATTCAAATTAAATTATGAATAGCCTTGAATAAATCTTCTTTTGTAAATGGTTTTGTTAAAATAGCATCAAACAAACTTTCCTCAAGTAACCATGGTGTACCTGACATACCTACGACTGGTGTTGATCTATTTATAATGTTTTTTGAATATTCTAAAACCTCTATACCAGAAATCCCAGGCATTTTTATATCTGTCAAAATCAAATTATAATTATTCGATTCAATTTTTTTAATACCATTTTCACCATTGTTTGTCGTATCAATATTAAAATTTTCCCTGGACAAAATCATTGAAAGCAATTTCAAAATTGGCTGTTCATCATCAATAATAAGTATATTGGGTGAAATATGATTATCCACGAAGAAACCTCTCCTTCTACTTTCAGAAATCAATACAATTTAATAGAAATAATTATTATACCTATATAGGACGGTATAAATCAACAATTTTAAATACGCCAACAATAGCACTACAGCGCCACTTTGACTTAAAACCGTATGGCAAGTGATTTTCCTTAGCTTAATCAGCATTAATCATAGGCAAAATGACATGCGTTTTTTACGTGAATCTCTAAGTGTCGCTGTAGTATTAGCGCTGTTTTTTTTAATCCCGCCTTGACAAAGGCGCATATTAGCTTATTCTAAATTAAAGAATGCTAATATAAAAATTATGGACATATTGATGGAACAGATTGATCCTGAAAAACTTAAAGAAAACGCTGAAAAGGCTGCAAAGCTGCTCAAAAGTATGAGCCACCCCAGCCGACTGATGGTACTGTGCCACCTGATGAAGGGGGAGTGCCCGGTTAGCGTTCTCAATCAAGCCGTTCCCCTAAGTCAATCGGCCCTGTCCCAGCATCTGGCTGGTTTGCGTAAGGCCGGTCTTGTGGACACGCGGCGCGAAAGCCAGGTGATCTATTACTGCCTCAAAAGCCAGGCCGTATCAGGGATAATTGAGGCCCTTTACCAAATCTATTGCAACCCCGAACGATAAGGAGATATTATTATGAATGGACAAGTAAACTGGTTTAAAGGAGGTCTTTTGCTGGGAGCAGCCTTTCTTTTCGCTGTAGTTTTTGTCAAACCCATCGGTGTATCTACCCAGTTTGTCATTGCCGACGGCATCGCCTGGAACCTGTTCTCAGACACTGTGGTTCAAAAAGACCCTGGGAGTAAAACCGGCTACAGCAGCCCCAACGCATATCTGAACAAGAGCGGCGGGAAATATGCTAAAAGCGTGGCCAATCCGATTAACTACAGCTTTATTTTTGTTCTTGCCATGGTCGCAGGAGCGTTTTTATCCTCTCGCTTAGGCGGCCCCAGACCCACAGAGCTGGACCGCAGCGCCCCTGAAGTCTGGCGACAGCGCTTCGGGCAAAATCCCACATTTCGCTACATGACAGTATTCTTTGCCGGAGTGCTCGTACTATTTGGATCCCGTCTGGCCGGGGGTTGCACCAGCGGGCACATGATGAGCGGAATGATGCAGACATCCTTGAGCGGTTACCTGTTTGCCTTTGGTGCCTTTGCCGCAGGCGTTCCAGCAGCCGTGCTGGTTTACAAAAGAAATTAGGAGGGGCCTTATGACTATCTTTCTTGCGATCATACTTGGAATTCTATTTGGTTTCGCCCTACAGAGGGTTGGGGCCACCAATCCTCAAAACATTATTAATATGATGCGCCTGAAGGACCTCCACCTGATGAAGGCCATCTTCTTTGCAATTGGCATCAGCAGCACCCTTTTATTTCTGCTGATGAGCATTGGCGTCATCGACGCCGGGCATCTCTCTGTAAAAAGCAGCTACATCGGCGTTATTTTGGGTGGCGCGTTGCTTGGGCTCGGATTCGCAGTTGCCGGGTACTGTCCCGGAACAAGTCTGGCGGCGCTGGCAGATGGACGGAAAGATGCCCTGTTTTTTGTGGGTGGCGGCTTGATAGGGGCTTTGATTTATACCTTGGTTTACGGTAGCATCGAAGAAACTTGGCTATTTAACACGATCGCTGGCGGCAAAGTGATGCTGGCTACAGGCTCAGACAAGTTCCAGGCGCTGTTACCCTCTATACCGGGTACGCTGCTGGCCGCCGTCATTGGGATTTCTTTCATGCTTATTGCCTGGAAACTACCTGACAAGCTCTAATACTGGTGGGAGGACTGCCTGAAAGAAAGTGTGTCACCGAAGAGATGCCCATCCACGGGTATGTAAAAAATATTAATTTTGATTCACCTGGTTATTATTACGGATCTGACCGGACCGCCATCAACGACTCATAAAAGGAGATTTGCAGGACAAGGAACTGTGAATGACCAAGGGCTGTCTTTACCCGGAGGACCGCGCTTTATCCAGAAAGGGGATGATCCGGCAGGCTGAATTTGGGGGGAACGGGATCAAGAACGGTCAATGGGGGAATCAACAGATTGGTATCCAACCGATCTGAAATCAAATGGCCATACTGATTCAAAAGCGAAAGGACCTTTAACGCTGTTTTTTTGGCCGGGCCTGTCCTGCCATAGGTCAACTGCTCGTAGACCACGGCAGAGAGGATCAGGGCCTGTATGGCTTTTCTGTTGTCTCCAGATGCGGTGAGCCATTTTTGCTCCAGCCATTCATGGAATTCAAAGAACAGTTCAAGATTCCAAAGGATCATGGCGATGCATAAATAATCCCGGGGCCCCACCTTCAGCATCTCCATCCGGGCCAGTACCTTCTTCAAGCCTTGGCTGCGATGGGTGGTATACGCCTTGATATGATCTTGGGTTTCATTGGAGAGATAGGCCTTTGCCTCGTGATCAAATCGGGTGGTCTCTCTATTTGTGATGCCTTGGATCAAACAATGGCCCAAGTGATTTCTAACGTCCCTGCAGAGACGGTTTTCAAAGGGATCAAATTTCATATGCCTTCCTCTTAAAGAGTGGACCTATAAATACACTATTTTAAAATGGATTTGCAACAGTTCTGATTTTCTTGACATATGGGGACATGGATAATACAAAGTGGGATTTAAACATTCAAGCGATTTTGGCTTCAACCTAAAAGTTGCGGACAAAAGTAATAGAAAAGGAGTTGGGTATGCTCAAAGATGGTGAAAAAGGCGTGATTCGCCAACGGGGAGGAAAAGACAAGGTAACCTATGCCATTGCGCCGCACATTCCGTGTGGGATTGTAACCCCGGATCAGCTGATCAATCTGGGAACCGTGGCCCAAAAATATTCAGTACCTGCCATAAAAATAACCAGTGCGGCACGCATCGCCCTGGTGGGCATCACCGAAGATCAGGTGGACGACGTCTGGAAGGATCTTGGAATGGATCCGGGTCACGCCACCGGGCTTTGTGTTCGGAGTATCAAAGTCTGTCCTGGCATTACCTATTGCCGATTGGCAAAACAGGACAGTATTCAGATGGGTACGGTACTGGATGAGACCTACCACGGCATGGTGCTTCCCAGTAAGATGAAAATGGGAGTCAGCGGCTGCAAGATCCAATGCGCTGAAAACTGTATCAAGGATGTCTCCCTTTATGGAACCCAGAACGGATGGACCGTGATGATTGGCGGGAACGGCTCTGCAAGACCGCGATTGGCAGATATCTTGGTGGAAGACCTGTCTTTTGAAGAGGCCCGGGCCATGGTTGAAACCGTTGTTGAATATTATAAAGCCAATTCTAAACGTGAACGCATGGGCCGCATGGTTGAACGTATCGGGCTTGAAACCATAAAATCCGATCTGAAAATCAAGTGCTGACCGCGTCCAGCCCCACCCTATTAGAACGGGACTTTTAAAAAATGAATGAACTCGACCCATTAAACCCGGAATTTGCAGCGCTCTTTAATGCCCTGAAGAAAACCACCCCCATGATCAGAAATGTGGATACACCCGTTGCGGTGTTCTTCAGGCTGGATATGGATGATAAGGGATTCTTCCTGGCCACCGTCAACAACAACGGAAAGGAAGTGAACCCGGCCTACGAATTTTATTCCGGTTTGGAACGGAATATTTTAAAGGAAATTTCCCGGATCAAGGAGCAGAATGCATTCCGCATTGAATGGGGTGCCACCGAAACAACAGAAAAATTTCATATTAATGGAAATGATCACCTCATCTCCATGCTACTGGAAACAGATCTGCTTCAGAATGCAAAGGGGGAGACCCTCTCTCCTGCACAGGGAACGGGCCAGGTGAAAGCCGTTATTCAACCGGTTCAAAGAAAAAAGACTGTACCTGCAAACAAAAAAAAGGAAAAGAGCACTAAGGAAAAGACCACTGGGGATGGAAATAAAAGCCCGGAAGATCGGGTGATGCTGGCAAGCACAATTGAGCTGTGGCATGACCAGAATAAAATTGAGCCCGCCACCCCGGTCACCGAGTATCATATGCTCTCCGACCACACCATCTACCGGATCAAGCCCCTGGGACAACACTTCGACAAGATAAACCTCTTTGAAACCACATTTGACAGCACCCTTCTTGAGCAATACCTGACCATGCTCTTTTCCAGCCTGCCCCACATTGACATCGTCTATGACGGGTATAAAGTAGTCAAGGGCGAACCCGGAAGCACACAGCCTGCGGTGATTTTTGAAAGCGTCACCCCGGACAACACCCTGCATTTAAAAGTGGCTGCCACTTATCCCGGCTACGCTCCCAGCTTTTTTGACCAATTTGAGATGGACCAACTGGCAACGATCAATGAGATGGAAAAAAAAATCATTGTCAGCAAACTAAGCCATGGGGATATTACCGCCTGTTTTAAAGAGATCCACACCGCACTGAAAAAACATGCCAAAACCTTGGACAAGGATAAAGAAATCTATGTGCAGGACAATTTCATCATCATTGAATCGGCACTGGCCTCGCGTTTCATCACCTGTGAAATCTCCGGGCTGTTAACCCGCTACATTGTCATGGGGGCTGAAAAACTCAAGGCATACAAAATCAGGCAGGTACAACCAAACTTGAACGTGAAACTCTCCCACGGCATCGATTTCCTTGAGGGGGAAGCCACCCTGGATCTTGGGGGGGAAACCTTCTCCTTAAATGACGTTTTGCAGCAGTTTAAAAAAAATTCATACATTAAACTGGGCGACGGTACCAGCGCCATCATCAACCCGGAGTATATGGCCAAGCTCTCCCGGCTCTTTAAAAAAAAGGAATCCGGGGTGCAAATCTCTTTTTTCGACCTGCCCATTGTGGAGGAGCTGATTGATGAAAAGGTGGCAAATAAAGGGCTTCAAAAATCAAGGAAAATTTTCCTGGGATTCAATGAGATCAGCCGCAGCAAACCCAGACTGCCCAAGATCAATGCCACCCTCAGAAGCTACCAGAAACAGGGATTTAAATGGTTGTCCTATCTCCGGAAACATGGCCTTGGCGGCTGCCTTGCCGATGACATGGGACTTGGGAAAACCATTCAGACCATTGCCCTTCTGGCATCCATTTACCCCAAGGAGGAAAAACCGTCCCTCATTGTCATGCCCAAAACCCTGCTCTTTAACTGGGCGAGTGAGCTGGAAAAATTTGCCCCGAAACTGACGTTTTGTCAATACCACGGGACGGACAGAGATCTTGACAATGCCTTGAAACACCAGCTGATTCTCACCACCTATGCCATCATCCGAAACGACATCGAGGTGCTTAAAGAAAAAGCCTTTCACCTCATTGTCCTGGATGAATCCCAGAACATCAAGAACATTCTCTCCAAAACATCCAAGGCCTCGGTGCTGCTCAACGCCGACCATCGTCTGGCCTTAAGTGGAACCCCCATTGAAAACAACATCAGTGAACTCTATGCCCTATTTCGATTCCTGAACCCCTCCATGTTTGGTTCTTTTGCCGATTTTAATAAAAATTATCTGATCCCCATCCAGAAACATAACAGTAAACCTGTCACCGAAGAGCTTAGACGGAAAATATATCCCTTTATTCTGCGCCGCCTGAAAATGGAGGTGTTAACCGATCTGCCCGAGCGCATGGAGCAAACCCTCTATGTGGAGATGACCGGACCGCAAAAGGAGCTCTACCACCAGCGCCGGGAGATGTACCGCACGGCCATCCGGGAGCAGATCCAAACCAAGGGGCTCAAACAATCCCAGTTCTTTATCTTCCAGGCTTTGAACGAGCTGCGCCAAATTGCCTCCATTCCCGAGGTCAAAAGCGACAATGTTATTATCTCTCCCAAACGGGAAATTCTCATGGAGCATGTGATGGATGCCGTTGCTGGAAATCATAAGGTGCTGGTGTTTGGCAACTATCTGCACACCCTGGAGTGTGTCTCCCAGGATATGGAAGGGGCCGACATTGATCATATGGTCATGACCGGCTCAACCCGGGACAGAAGAAGCGTGGTCAACCGGTTTCAGAATGACGAGTCCTGCAAGGCCCTGTTGATGACCTTGAAAACCGGCGGACTGGGGCTGAACCTCACCGCTGCGGAGTATGTGTTCATATTCGATCCCTGGTGGAATCTTGCCGCAGAAAACCAGGCCATTGACCGGGCCCATCGCATGGGGCAGACCAACAGGGTCTTCAGCTATCGTCTCATTGCCAGGGACAGTATTGAGGAGAAAATTTTGAAACTCCAGGAGGTCAAACGGGAATTGTTTGATTCTCTCATCTCCAGCGACTCGGCATCCATCAAACAGATGGATCAAAAAGATGTGGAATTTGTTCTTGGAGGATAAGAGATATGAAAAAATCAAAGACCAACGCTAAAAAGGGATTAACAAGCTTGCCGATTATTGACCTTGGGGAGACCAACGCCCTGAAACCCTGGAAAGCCGGACCATACGAAAGTTGCGCTATCTGTGGCAAGGGGGGGATTTATTATACACAAACCGCCCAGGCCGGCACCGTGTGCCAGGCGTGCTGTACCGCTGCCATTGAAAAAGAATTGATCGCCAGTAAAGCAAATATCTGGCCCAGGGAACGCATTAAAAATGCCCTCTCTCCCAGGGCCGCCATTGTGGAGCGACTGGCTGTATTAACCCACATCCATCCCATTCAGCTTGAAGTGGACATTCGTGATCTTCTCATTGAAAACATGGGGTTTGTTTCAGCGCATCCGCTGGCACATAAAGTCAGACAAAAAGCCTTTGAGGCCTGCATTTCCTATCACAACCCAAGACAAATGTTTGACAAAATATTAAAAAAACAACCCTTCATTAACTGGCAACAAAAAGTTAATATAACAAAAGCCTGCTACCACATTTCACCAAACCATCCAGACACCATTGCCAAATTTGAGATGACTGCCAGAGATCCGAGTCCTTCAGCCAGAACTGACATCGCATCATTCATCAATCAAATTAATAAACCCTGGGCAAGAAAACTGTGGCAGGATCTGTGCAGAGATCCCAACCCGTTGGTGAGGGAAGGGTGTGAGCAGATCGCAGCGGAACAAAATCAACAGGTGTATCGGCAGGCCCCACTTGACAGACTTCCCAAAATCGAAAAAATCAGCGACAAATCTACCGCCCCCCAAAACACAAAAAAAGCGTACACCCCGTTTGAACAGACCGTAAAAAACGGCATCAATTTTCGGACATACGCTTACCAAAAAATTAATTCGCAATATCTCAGTGAGATGCGATATTTTATCGATCCAAACACCTATGGTCACAAAGAATATGACGAGTTACAAGGCAACACACAGTCAACCTGCATCCGATTGATTGCCGCCACCCTTTCCAGCAAATATGTGTTTAAAGGACTGCTGGCAAAATTACCGGCTGAAGTGGGTATTCTGATCTATCTATGCACGTGGGAAAATCAATTTTTTTTCACTAAGGACGATTTAAAAAGAATCGCCACCTTAAGAAAAACCGGGAAAGATAAACAAGGAAAATTTCCTGAACTACCGGCTTCCTTTCTGCCATTACTTGGAAAACCGTTTCCATCCCACACCCAGTGGGATGTGGAAGTGATACAGAATCCCGCTTTTTTTCTTTTTGAAATAGAGAGAACGTGGAATGGCCGCTCTTCAACGGCTGGTTATAGAGTCAATATCCATAAGGATTTTATTCCCCATTTGAAAAAAATCCTGCCTCTCCCGGAACTTTTTGATGTCACACCGGTTCCGGATGTTTCTCTTGCCCCCGAATCCTATACCGTTTATGAAGAGAAACGTTTTTTTGAGCAACTACCCACGATTTTGGCCTTTATCGCCCAGGACAACCTTGAATTCACAAAAAACGGAGATAAAGTCAAGGTTGCGTCCTTGAAAAAAATGTCCACACTATGCACCCTGAATGAGTTTTACGAAGGGGGGCAGCACTCTTCCCTCAAATATCTGAAGTCCACCTCCCTTGCCGATTTTTTCATATCCGGTGCACAATGGAAGGGGGAGGTCCTTGACAACCTGCCGCTTTTCCTTAAAAACAAAATCAAACAATACTTGGAATTCACAGATTATAAAGCCCTTCGATGCAGGGACTTTTTAAAGCATGTCAAGCGACAAAAGCCCGAGTATGACTCGGCAAAAATTGAGAAAGAGATCAGACAATCATTTAAAACCCTGCTGACACTGCTTCCCAAGGGAAAGTGGGTTGCTGTGGAACACATTGTCCAAGCCATCTGTTACCGGGGATTGGCAACCAATCCATTTTCAAATCCCGTGGAAATCAGCTATGTTTGTCTTGATCTATCCCCCAAAACCATTAAGAGGTTCTCGCTCCTACCCGACCCTGGATACTATTATGGAGGACGTATTGATGTATCAAAGACAAATACAGTCCATACCATTGCCTTGCCTTTGATGAAGGCGTTGCTGTTTTTTTTCGGCAGCCTGAATATGGTTTCTCTGGCCTATTGTGAACCTGAAAATGATCGCTATCACCTGACAGACAAGCCCTATCTGAGCATCTATGATGGCTTGACATATGTTCGCCTCACCGATTTCGGTGCCTTTGTTCTGGATAAGGAAAAATCCTTTTCCGCAGACATTGAGAAACAAAGCGCTGAAATCATCCTTGATGAAACCAGGACTCTGCTCTCCCTGTTGGGTGAAGATCCTGTGAAACGACTGGCCCTGGAAAGTGTGGGAAAACGGGTCACCACATCCAGCTATCTTGTGGATTACCAATCCTTTCTCAAGGATTGCAGCGGCCAGAATGAAGTGCAAAACAAAATTGACTATTTCAGAACCCATATATCAAAGAATCCGCCGGAAATATGGGAAACGTTTTTTCAATCGGTTCTGGCACGCATGGAGCCTTTAAAAATTGTAAAAGATATGTACATCCTCAAGGTTAGCCCTGACAAGGAGCTGATTGCCCTTCTCACCACCGACCCTGTATTGAAAAAACATGTTATCAAAGCGGAAAACTATCATCTAATTGTGGAGAAGAGACATTATCCCACCGTGAAAAAACGGCTGGCTCAATTTGGTTTTTTCTGATGGTTTTTTGTATAAAAATACAGGCTCCAATAACCCAAAAAAATTATGACTGATTTAACAAGAACCCGGCTTTAAAGGGATCTTTGTTCTCTGCCACAAATTGATGAAATCCGGTGATATGAGCTCTGCCGGTGATTTCAGGCACTATGGCAGGTCTGTCTCCCACCCGGGTTTCTGCGGCAATCTTGCCCGTAAAAAGGGTATTTAACATACTGGAATGGTGATAGGTCTCCTCCACACCAAGTCGCCCCATCTCATGAAGCCAGGCCATCTTTGCGCAGGTGCCGGTGCCACAGGGAGATCGATCCACCTGACCATTGCCAAAAATTACCATGTTTTTCACGGGATCATCGTTCTGATATATTTCCGTAAGATCCACCCGGGCAGGGTTACCCGTGCCGGGATGTACAATGGAGATGGCATTGTTCACCCGATCCCGGATCTCAAGCCCCAAGGCTTTTAATTGATCCAGATGGGACAGCTCCAGGGGCATCTTAAGCTGATCCACATTGACCAGGGCAAAAAAATTACCCCCATAGGCGATATCCACCCGGATGGTTCCCAACGCTGCCAATTGGATTTCCACTGTATCATAATAAAAGGCGGGTACATTCTGAACCGTCACCTCGTCTGCGCCCCCATCCTGGATACTCACCCGGGCCGTGACCTTTCCGGCAGGGGTATCCAGAATAATCTTTTTTGCCATACCATTTTCAAGGCCATCCACAGAGACCATCCCGGTATCCACCAGCACGGCAGCCGCCCCCATGGAACCATGGCCACACATATCCAGGTACCCACCGGAATCCATGAACACAACTCCGGTGTGGGCATCCTCCGAGGCCGGGGCCGTTAAAATGGCACCAAACATATCCTGGTGCCCCCGGGGTTCCCACATGAGCATTTTGCGGAGATCATCCAGGTGCTCTTGTATCCACTCTTTTTTCTCCAACATGGTTTTGCCGGGGATATGGGGGATTCCTCCGGTGACAATGCGGGTGGCCTCCCCTGCTGTGTGAGCATCCACTGTGGTTATTATTTTTTTAATATTCATATAGTTCCTCGTCAGTAATAAATTTTTCTTGTCCGTTGTCGCACTCAGTGTTGATCTTTTTTGGGGTTGGTCAGAACATCGCCCACTCTGGGGGGGGCTGATTTGCATGGGTCGGGATAAATAACACCAATAAGCCAAGCCTGACCCCAATTTTTATTTCAGGCCTTCTTCTCCGCCAAAATCACGGTACAGGGAAAATTCATCAATGACAACGGTGTCCTTTGGGGTGACGTCTTTGGTAACCATCCTGGCTATGATTTCCCCCAGGCCCGGCCCCAGCATATATCCCTGTCCGCACATGCCTGTGGCATGGAGCAATCCCCAGACCTCTTTATTCCATCCCAGGATGGGACTGCCGTCCGGGGTCATGGGATAAAGTCCCCGCCACACCCGGCGCACCCGGATGTTCTTCAACCGAGGCAAAAGATCTACCATGCGGGCTGCCACCTGGGGAAGGAACCGGGAGGTTTCCCGCTTGTCCGTGCCCACAATGGGGGGATCAGGGGTAATACAAAAGATAATATGACCATGGGCGTTCTGATAAAAATAATAATTCCGGGAACCCGGGGCCGGGCGAAGATCCACCAGCATGGCCTTGAAAAAAGGCTCCACTGGCTCTGATACGCCCCCTTCATGGCAGTCGGGGAACACGGGGATATCCTGGCCCACAAGTGCCCCCAGCTCCCTGGAAAAAGGACCTGCACAATCAATGATCACCGGGGCATTACAACGGCCCTTATTGGTAGTCACTCCACACACTTGATCCCTTTCCCGGTGGATTTCCATGACTATTTCATTGAAATAAAAATCAACATTCCCCGTGGCCACGGCCCGATGGAAAAAGGCACTGCCAGTGATCAGAGGAGACGCAGATCCGTCATCCGGGGAAAAGATGCCCCCCAGAAGGCCCTGACGATTGATGCCTGGTGCCACGACGGCCACGGTGTCTGCATCCACATAATCAATGTTAAGTCCATGTTTTTTCTGGATGGGAAGAAACCCCTTTAAAAGGTCCTCTTCCTCCTGCCTGTAAACCGGAAAAAGATACCCGCCTTGGAGCCATTCAATGTCCTTCCCATGGCTCTGCTGCCAGGTGGAAAAAATTTCAATGGATCGCATGCAGGCAATGATTTTACCCGGATCAGAATGGGTGGCCCGGATACCCCCAATGGCATGTTTATTTTCCCCCTGGCCCGGGGAGGCCATCTTATCAATCACACAGGTTTTCACCCCCAGTGCCCCCAGGGCCATGGCCGTCGGCACCCCCACAGAGCCTGAACCAATGAGAATCACATCATATTGCTTTGTCATTATTCACCTCCTTTAACACCGGCCAGGGTGCCAAAGGGCACCTCCACAAACAGGGGACGATGGGTGCCGTCGGTCACCTCTTTAAGATCAATGCCCTCGTCCCGGAACAGACCCATGACCATGGGTCGGCAAGTTTTGGAACCGCAGGCCCCCATACCGGTACGGTTTAAGCCCTTGAGCTGGTTCATGTCCCTGACCCCCTCCCGGATGGCAGCCCGGATCTCCCCTGCGGTGATGCGTTCGCATCGACAGATAATGGCGTCATCAGGGCAGGCAGAAAGATCTGGAATATCCAGGGAAGTCAGGGGGCTTTTCTGCTCCTTGATCCCAATGGCCCTGAATGCCAGTTCATGTTCCATCTTTATCTGGACCATGAGGGTGCCGGGAAATTTCTTTTTATTCACCACCACCCGTTGCACTGGGTAATCACCAAGAACGGCACCATCCACATCGGTGACCGTAATCATGCTGCCCTTTTCCACGGCATCCCGGCCCATCTCATAGGGAAGGGTAACGGTGGGATTGGCCTTATCCTTTCGATAATCCACCACACTCACGGCAAGGCCCGGGCAGATAGCCACACAATTGAGACATCCCTTACACTTATCCACGGCATCCACATGGGGAAGGCCGGTGATGAGATTTTTTTCCGTTTTGATAATATGTTCCGGACAGATGGAGGTACAAGGGTTGCAGGGAATCTCCTGGGTGCAGTGGAACACCGGCATGACCCCTTCCGGGGCAGGTAGTGGCGGCGCCTGTTTTTTTATCTTGCCGGGACGGGACTTCAGAACACTTGCCTTGTCCAGCCATGCCTGGGGAATTTCTCCTTCATATACTCCCAGGGCTTTTCCAATTTTAACCCCTTCTATTTTTCCCGTGAACATGGCAGCAGAAGCCTCGGCAATTTCCTGGGCATCCCCGGCAGAATAGACATCCATTCCCCACTCCTTTGCCTTATGAAAAAACTCATCCACTGGAGAAAGCCCCACAGCAATGAGCAGGGTATCCACTTCAACGGTTTTTTCTGTGCCGGGGATAACCTTCCAATGGTCATCTATGGCCGCCATGGTCACCGATTCCAGGCGGTCCGTGCCATTGGCGGACACAACGGTGTGCCGGGTAAAAAGGGGCACCCCCAGCCGTTTCAACTTATCCGCATGGACCTTATATCCCCCGACCTCGGGCAAGCCTTCAATGACGGCCACCACTTCAATGTCCGCCTGGAGGGCATGGTATCCGGCAATGATCCCCACGTTGCCGCCCCCCACAATGAGCACCCGCTCCGATGCCTTGATCAGATCCCGGTTTACCAGGGTCTGGAAGGCCCCAGCCCCATAAACTCCGGGCAGGGTATTTCCGGGAAAGGGGAGCATTTTTTCCCGGGCTCCGGTGGCCACAAGCACCTTTTGGGGCTCGATCATCACGTATTTACTTTTTTGTACCACTCCCACCACTCCGTCGGAAAAAACCCCCACCGCAGTGGTTTCAAGCCAGGTTTCCACGGTGGGAAACAGGGCCACTTCATCGGCCAGAATATGACCGATCTCAAACCCCCTTGTCCCGGCCCAGGAGTCCTCCACCGACCCAAAAAACTTATGGGTCTGGAGCACCAGTTTTCCCCCCAGTCGATCCTTGTCATCAATGACCAGGGTATCCACCCCCAGCTTCCCCAGCTCAATGGCAGCAGAAAGGCCTGCCGGCCCCCCACCAATGATCAACACTCCCACCTCCCGGGTGACAACATCTTCCCGGGCAATGGGGTCATCTGCTTCTGGAACCCGGGGCAATCCTTCCATGGATTCCACCACCATGCCTTGTTTCAAAGGTGTCATACAGGATTTCACAGGAAGACCGTCTGCCATCACAAGGCACTGGGAACACTGCCCATTGGCGCAGAACATTCCCTGGGCACTGCGATCCTTGGTGTGGTGGCCAAATACCTGGATATCATTGGCAAAAAGGGCGGAAGAGACCATCTCTCCCTTCATCCCCTGCAATAATTTTTTATTCCATGAAAAGGTCACCGTTTCCCCCTGGCCCACGGCCATGACAGGATGGTTTGTCAATCTTTGCTTAGACATTGGGTTCCTCCAAAAAAATATAAAATATAATCAACGGATCTGGGATTCTTTTTTCTGCATGCGTTCATTGAATCGACACACATGCTGTTCGACAAGACGGGTGGCTTCATGGGGCTGATGTTCCCGCATGGCCCCGACAATGAGCTTCAAATCCAACAGGTTCTCTTCCATTCTTTCTTGGGTAAACTCCAGAAAATTATCATAATATTTACGAATATTATCATGGATCACCTGGGCCGCATATTGATACAGGGCATTTCCGGCAATGCGGCCCATCTCCTTGTGGATGGCCTGGTCAATGTCAAGGAAGGCATCCACCGCCCCCTGGTCGGTCTTTATCTGGGCTTTTTCCAGCAGTGCCTCAAGACAGGTAATGTCCTCCGGTGTGGCCCGCTGGGTGGCCAATCTTGCAATTTGGCCCTCCATCCCCTGTCTGAATTCACCGATGTCCTGGACGGAAAGGGTGGCTGAGCGAATCATAAGCCCCAATGTTTCCGTGAGTTGCTCTGTACCGGCATTTTTGACCATGGCCCCGCCACCCGTGCCGAGACGAATTTCAATGAGCCCTTTCTGTTCAAGAACCCGCAACGACTCCCGCAGGGTACCACGGCTGATATTAAAGGTTTCCCGCAGCTCCCGCTCCGGGGGGAGCATGTCCCCCGGACGAAGTGTCCGATTCAAAATAGCCTCTTGTATTTGATCTACGACATCCTGAAATATTCTATTTTTTTTAACTTTCTGGAAGTCGGCTTTTACCTTCAGAGCCATATGCATCCTTTCTTTTTTGAATGGTTGAACCATTGTTATGGTATATTCATTTACTTGTCAAGGATCCTTTTTGTCATGGGCAAATCCAACTGTAAAAGGTCGAAAAATCTTGACATTTAACCGATAGATATCATATTCCTGTCATAATCGAATTTTTTCAGTTAATTGGTTCATTTGCCCCCCCCTCCACCAGGGTCTGCAACCCAAAACCATATTAACTCAACCAGACAAATCCATGCCATTGAACAGGAGAGATTAAATATTGTTTATCCTTGGAAATTTTTTTGAGGCGGTTGCCGTTGTGCTGGACTATGCGTTGAGCATCTTCATGTGGATTATCATTGCCAGGGCCGTCCTCTCCTGGGTCAACCCGGATCCCAACAACAACATCGTCAGATTCATCAACAACATCACTGATCCGGTGCTCTACCAGATCAGAAAAAATATACCGGTTAATTTTGGCGGCCTGGATATTTCCCCCATCATTGCCATGCTGGGTATCATTTTTGTGCAGACCTTTATTGTGGGAAGCCTTCATCGCCTGGCCATGACGCTGTCATGAGCATTGCCCCAAACAAATTGTTCGGTTCAAACGCTTACATAAATATTATAAGGAGCCATAATGGGAATCACACCGGCTGTCATTCAGCAAAAGGAATTCTCCACCCGTTTCCGGGGCTTTGATGTACGTGAAGTGGACACTTTTCTTGAAGAGATGGCCCAGGAACTGACCCAGCTCAACGATAAAACCAAAATCATGGATGCGGAAAGACATCGTCTGGACCTGGAAAACCAGGGATACCGGGAACGGGAAAATACCATGAAGCACATCATGGTAAAATCCCAGAAAGTGCTGGATGAGATGAAAAAAAATGCCACTAAGTCTGCTGAATCCATTATTGCAGAGGCAGAAACCCAGGCAGAAAAAATATTAAACCGGGCCCACCATCGCCTTGCTCAGTTATATAGTGATATCACGGAACTCAAACGACAGCGCATGCAGATAGAGGTTCAAATTGGTGCGGTGGTTGAAAATCATTCCAAATTACTCAAAATGAGCAAAGAAGAAAACAAGGCCGCAGATGAGGCAGATCCCTCTCTAAGGTTCATGAAACAGGGGTAGCCCGTAAATATTCGTCCAGCACCCCATATTCACCTATTTTGGCCTACTCACATAGCATTAGTATGCTACGCAGTCCCAAATACGCGAATATGGGGCACTGGTCAAACATTTACATTACCAACCCGAATATTTACGATAGCCCGAACTGACAGACCAGGAGGCTTCATGGCAAAGATAGACGCTTTTTTCAAATTAATGAACGAGCAGGGTGCGTCCGATCTACACCTTGTTTCAGGGCAGCCTCCGGCGTTGAGACTCCATGGTGACATTGAACGTATTCGATACAACGTCCTTTCCAATGATGATCTCAGGGGACTTTTATATGAAATCACACCAGAGGAAAAAATAAAGATTTTTGAAGAGACCGGGGATGTGGATTTTGGCTATGAAATCCCAGGACTTGCCCGGTACCGGGCCAATTACTTTATGCAAAAATATGGCATTGCCGCCGTATTCCGTGAAATCCCCTCGGACATATTAACAGCAGAACAACTGGGGCTTCCGCCGGTTATCTCAAAACTTGCCCAACTTCCCAGGGGACTCGTGCTGGTCACCGGCCCCACTGGTAGCGGGAAGTCCACCACCCTTGCCGCCATCATTGACCAGGCCAACCGAACCCGAAAAGATCATATTATCACCGTGGAAGATCCCATTGAATTTGTCCATAAAAGCCAGGGATGCATTGTGAACCACCGGGAGGTGGGGCTGCATACCAAATCGTTTTCATCGGCATTAAAGGGAGCTCTTCGTGAGGACCCGGACATTATACTGGTGGGCGAAATGAGGGACCTTGAAACCATTTCCCTGGCCGTTGAAGCCGCATCCACCGGTCATCTCGTATTTGGCACCCTGCACACCTCTTCTGCTCCCAAAACCGTTGATCGGATCATTGAAGTCTTTCCCGCATCGGAACAGGCTCAGATCCGCTCCACCCTGTCCGATGGACTTCGGGCCGTGGTGGCCCAGGTGCTGTTTAAAAGAATTGACAAAAAAGGCAGATGCGCTGCCATGGAGATCATGGTGGCCACCCCGGCGGTGCGAAATCTGGTCCGGGAAGGTAAAACATATCAGCTTCCCTCCATGATCCAGACGGGTAAGCAGTACGGCATGCAGTTGTTGGATGATGCCATCATGCAGCTCTACGAAAAAAGGTGGATCAGCCCGGATGAAGCCTATGCCAAGGCAAACAACAAGGCATTGTTCAGACCCTTTCTCAAAAAACCGCCAGCGGACTTCACAGACGCTTAAAAAAGCATCGCAAAAAAAAATTAAGCCACGATACAATCAGGAACCGACCATGCAAAGACAAGAGATGGATCACATACTGTCCAAAATGCTCGAATCCCAGAGCAATGTTTCCGATCTGAACTTTACCCCGGGAAAACCATTGCAGGTGGAAAGTTCCGGCGAACTGGTGCCAGTTCACATGGAGCCGGAATTTGATTTATTGACCCCCTTTCAAACAGAGGCCTTTGCCCTTAATCTCATCCACGGCGATCGGCGTCTCACCGAGACCCTTTTAAAAGAAGGCTCCTGTGATCTCTCCTATGCCCTGGGAGACAAGGCAAGATTCAGGGTGAATATTTTTTCAAGATCCGGTAAATACGCCATTATTTTAAGGAAACTGGAAACCCAAATTCCCACGATAAAACAGCTGAACCTGCCCCCGGCCTTTGATAAAATGGTCCATGAAAAAAATGGCATCATTTTTGTCACCGGGGCCACCGGCAGTGGTAAAAGTACCTCCCTTGCGGCCTTGCTGGATGAATTCAACGACACCCGGTCCGTTCATATCATCACCCTGGAAGATCCCATTGAATTCCAGCACCCCCAAAAGAAATCCACCTTTAACCAAAGGGAACTGGGCACTGACTTTGACACCTTTGCAAGTGGTCTGCGTGCGGCCCTTCGCCAGGCCCCCAAAATAATCCTGGTGGGGGAGATGCGGGACAGGGAGACCGTGGAGATTGGTCTTTCCGCGGCAGAAACCGGCCATCTGGTGTTATCCACCCTGCACACCGTGGATGCAGGCCAGACCATTAACCGCATTGTGGGCATGTTTTCATCCGAGGAAGAAAAACAGATCCGCATTCGCCTGGCCGACACAGTCAGATGGATTGTATGCCAGCGGCTTTTGCCCAAAACCGGAGGGGGCCGGGTGGCCGCCTTTGAGATCATGGGCAACAACCTCAGAATCAAAGATACCATCACCAACGGGGAATCCGAGGACAAAACCTTTTATCAGATCATCAAGGACGGTACGGCATTTGGCATGACTACCTTTGACGACTTCATTCTGGGGCTTTATCAGAGGGGCCTGATCACCGAGGACATTGCCATGGGCTATGCCTCCCAAAAGGCCGTAGTGGGCAGGGGAATGGACTCCATTAAAAGTGCTCGAGGAGAAAAGACCACTGAAATTGAAAACCTGGAACTGGACCATAACTACGAAGGAGCGTGACACCCGTGGAAATCACCTGCACCGGCTGCAGCGCCAAACTCAATATACCGGATCATAAGATCCCCAAGGACAAAAAATCTTCTTTCCTCTGCCCCAAATGCAAGCAGCGTCTCTATATTGAACCTGATTCTCTGGACACCACCGCGAATGGTGATCCGGTTCCCCGGAAAACAGCGGCTGTGGAACCTGCACCCAAGCCCCAATCCAGCACCCCTGATTATGATGCAGCACAAAGACCCTTTGACTATCTGGATGACAATACAGAGACGGCCCTGATCTGCCTGGGGGATACCAATACTGCAGGCCATGCACGCACGGCCCTAAAACAAATGAAATATCACATTAAAGCGGTGGAGGATATCAGAACGGCATTGACCCGGATGAAATACCATCTGTTCAACATCATTGTGATGGATGATACCTTTGACTCCGAACACATGGGGTCCAACACGCTGTTCCAGGAATTAAAAAAGCTGGATATGATCCTGAGAAGACAAATCGTGGTCATTCTCATCTCCAAAACACTGCGAACCCAGGATAATATGGCCGCCCTGCACACCAGCGTCAACCAGATTATCAACCACAAGGAAATGGCTTCCAACGCCCTGAATCTTTTCAAAAAAACCCTGAAAGACCATGGACAGTTTTACGCCATATTCAATGAGACCCTTAAAAAAATAGGTAAGGGATAGCAATACCTTCACCAATTTTATTTTGGTCAAAATATCATTCTATATACTGTAAGCATATCGAGCTTTCACACAACATATAGTGTTAGGACTGACCCATTTTAAATTAATTTGGAATTTGGAGAAGGTATTGGTT
>JASFYZ010000187.1:0-7472 GCA_045046665.1 Desulfobacterium sp. | reverse complement strand
AAAGCTAGCTTAACTTATTATATTTAAAGGATTTTCATGGATTAAGAGAAAACAAGCAGGATTTGCGATAAGGAAAAACAGGTGAGAATTTTATTTTTTAAAGACTGAAACCCACCGGTGAAGGGCGAATTTCCGCCGTTTTATCATTTGCTTTTTGCAAAGAAATTTGTGCATATATGGAATGATCAATTTTTTCCTTTTATATGAAAGTCCCGGCAAGCCAAGGTGCCATTCAAAGATGAAGATCGTAGGGGCAGAATCTATTCCTGCCCCCATTTTTGCCCTACGTGCACCTTGGTTTGCCGGGATTTTTTATAAAAATAATAGTGGTATTTTTCTTGCAGTAACCCCACACCATGGACACTGACAAAAGAATGATGCAAAAAATGAAATTCGGTATTTTAAAAAAATTTCTGGCAGGATTTTTGGTGCTCTCCCTGGTACCCATGATGGTATTGGGCGTCTACACCTGGGTACGCATGAACCATGTGGTGGAGCTGCTGGTGGACAGCAGCCGCACCGCATTGACCCAGACATCCATGTCCCTGCTCCAGGCCCGGGCCGGGGCCATTGCCACCCAGGTGGAACAATTTCTGGACACCGTGGTGATTGATTTAAACATGCTGGCCACCCTGCCCCCGGAGCCCGGAATTTACAGTGGATTTTACCAAGTTCACCAGCGGAACATCTGGATTCCCTCCCCGGATTCCTGGGATACCCAGAGCACCAAAGCAACCGTCCCCCTTTACGCTGAAATATCCTTTATAGATCTCAACGGCCACGAACGCATTCTCATCCGGCAGGGCCAGCCCATTGCGTCATCAAGGAATCTGTCCACCCCTTTTATAGGTCAATTTGGCAGGGAGGATTTTTTTGAAAAAACCATGGCCATGACCGCAGCCAATCCCCACGTCTCCCATCTTCTGGGGTTCCATGTAGCAAAACCAGCTCCCCCAGCAGGTATCAACCAGGTATCGGATGCAGAACTTCCCAGCCAACCCATGGGGAAGAAACCCTTTTCTGGCATCATCCGTTTCTCCCGGAAAGTCTATGACCACGGCAAGCCCGTGGGGGTGGTATCCCTTGCCCTGGATCACAGACATCTCATGGAATTTACCCAGCATGTCCAGCCATTTGGCAACGAAGAGGTCCCCTCTCCAAACTATTTCAGCGGGGATTATGCCTTTATATTTGATGACCAGGGATGGATGATCACCCACCCCAAACCCTGGGATATCAGGGGGGTGGACCCCACCGGTGTACTGGTGGACCCCACCACAACGGCCTATGAAGAAAAAAAAATTCAGGCGGGTAGACTGCCCTTTAATCTGCTCCATGTCCCCTTTATCCATGAAAATTATGCCACCATTGCCAGGCAGGTAATCCAGGGGTTTTCCGGGGTGTGCCAAACCGCCAGTGTGGGGGGAGTTCCACGAATACTTGCCTACGCCCCCATAAAATTTAATTTGGGGGAATACAAAGACACCGGCTGTTTTGGCGGTGTCACCCTTGGGGTGCAGACCGGCCGCTTTCACAACACGGTGAACAGCACCTCCATCACCATCCGTGCCATTCTTAAAAAAATTGCCCATAATTATCTACTGCTGCTTGTTTTTACCGCCATTATCGTGGCCATAGTGGCCGTGTTTCTTTCCCGGAACTTCACCCGGCCCATCCGTCTGCTGTGCAGCAACATGGGAAAGATCAGCCGGGGCAACTATGAGGTGGATATCTCCATCAAAAGCGGAGATGAGTTGGAAATTTTATTTCATAAGTTCCGATCCATGGGAAAAAGGCTGAAACAGAATGAACAGGACCTTGTAAAATCCCTCACGGATCTGGAAAAACAGGCCCAGATGCTCAACAGCATCTTTAATAATATGCTGTCAGGACTCATGGTCTTTGATAAGAACGGCACCATCCTTTCTGCCAACCCCAAGGCCACCCGATTCTTCAAACAGTCCCAGGAAGAGATCACCGGCAAAGCCATCACAGAACTGCTGTCGCCCTACCCTGCCTGGCTGGAACTGATTCAGGACAATACACAAAATACAAAGCGTCAGGCCATTCCATTGGATATCAAACGTCCAGATAACAGCCCTCTGCACCTGGAAACCGCCATTGCCTCTCTATTAAATGGTGGCCCAAAACTAAATGATACCCCCGACGCTGACACCTCCACCCTGTTGATTTTCCGGGACGTTACCCGGCGCAAAAATATGGAAAAACACATTTCCCGGTCAGACAAGCTGGTATCACTGGGCATTCTGGCCGCAGGCATTGCCCATGAGATCCGCAACCCCCTCACTGGTATCACCTTGATGCTGGATGATCTCCACGACCGCATTGCCAATAGAACCAGTGATCGTCTTTTGATCCAACGGGCCCTGGAAGAGATTGAAAAACTGGAAAACATTGTCAACCGACTGTTGGATTTTGCTGCCAAACCCGGCCATTCTCCCACCCTGGAAGACATTAATCATGTCATTGAGGATACCATGTTCTTTGTGTCCAAACAGTGCAGACAACAGGGCGTTACCCTCAATCGGGAGCCAGGAGAAAACCTGCCCCGCATCCACATGGACCGGGAACGCATCCGTCAGGCCATCATCAATATAGTGCTCAACGCCCTGAATGTGCTGAAAGAAAAGGGAAATATCACCATTTCCACAAACCTGTCCCGGGAAGAGATCGGAGCATGTATCCTGCTCTCCATTGCCGATGACGGCCCGGGCATTGCCAAGGAAGATATTGATATGATCTTTGACCCATTCTTCAGCCACAACCCCGAAGGGTTTGGCCTGGGGCTATCTATAACTCACACCATTGTGGAAGAACATGGGGGTAAAATAACCGTGGAAAGTGACCCGGAATGGGGTACCCGTTTTACCATCCATTTACCGGTTTCATAAGAAAATCGATGGGTATCATTATTTGTTTCCAAAAAACTAACCACAATAACAAAATAGAGGCGGAACCCCCTCCCATGGGCTAACAAACCCAAGGGAGAAATTTCCGATTTTTTATGAGGAAAATTCTTGTTGTGGATGATGAAGCCATCATCCGGGAAAACTTGCACCGTATATTGACAGAAGAGGGATATGACGTCTCAACCGAGGCATCTGGACAGGAGGGCCTTGATTTCATGGAAGCCAATGACGTGGATATTGTGCTCCTGGATCTCAACCTTCCAGATATCCATGGCCTGGATGTGCTCAAGCAGGCAAAAACATTGGACCCAGATCTGCTGGTAATCATCATCACGGGATATGCCTCCATAGAATCTGCGGTGAAGGCCCTTAAAATGGGGGCCTACGATTACATCAAAAAACCGTTCAAGGCCGATGCCATCAAACTGATTTTGCGCCTTGCCATGGAGACCAGCCATCTAAAACAGCAGGTGGGTATTCTAAAAAAAAGCCTGAACCTGCCGGACAAGTTGGACATTGTGGCCCAGAGCTCCCAGATGCAGGCCATTGTGGCCCAGTCCCGGGAGGTGGCCCAGCACGAAAGCGCCAATGTATTCATCACGGGGGAGAGCGGATGCGGCAAGGAGGTGGTGGCCCAGACCATCCACCATGCAAGCCCCCGTCATGACATGCCCATGGTGATCATCAATTGTGCCGCCCTGCCGGAAAACCTGCTGGAAAGTGAATTGTTCGGCCATGAAAAAGGGGCGTTCACCGATGCCGTCAAAAAAACCAAAGGATTATTTGAGATGGCCGAAGGCGGTACGGTATTTCTGGATGAAATTGGTGAAATGCCCATCCAGCTCCAGGTCAAATTATTGGGGGTGCTGGAAAGAAAACGGTTCCGACGCATTGGTGGAAACCGGGATATTAAAACAGATGTAAAGATCATTGCCGCCACTAACATTGATTTAAAACAGGCCATTGCCGAAAAAAAATTCCGCCAGGATCTTTATTATCGTCTGGGGGTTTTCCCCATCCATATTCCGCCTTTGCGGGAGCGGCCCGAGGATATTTCAGCCCTTTCGATACTGTTCCTTGAAAAATTTGCCCGGCAGTTTCACAAACAATTTACCACCATTGATGACAAGGCAAAGGCACGGCTCCTGGAATATCCCTGGCCCGGTAATGTCCGGGAGCTGAAAAATGTGTTTGAGCGTATTTGCATCATGCACAATGGCGACACCCTGACGTTGTCACACCTGCCCTCGGAAATTGATGATGCCCCCATGGCACCGGATGCCTTTGTGGAAATCCCGGAGGAACTTTACGATCTGGAATCGGTGATTGAAGAGGTGACCATCCGCATGGTGCACAAGGCCCTGAGAAAAAGCGATGGAAACACCACCCGGGCGGCCCAGTTACTGGGGGTTCCCCGGGGCACGTTGCGGTATAAGATTGATAAGCTGAAAATCCAGGGATGATGCGCTGAGAACATGGTGGCATGCCCCTCAATAAATGAGAGCAACTCATCTTTCCTTTGCATCCTTCAGAAGATATGGTATGTTCATTCCCATTATTTTTTGTGCCAGCGCCAGATGATCAAGAACCTAAAGGAATTGATTCTTATGCAAATAAAACATTACGAATTTGAGTACGGCCAATACGGCGAAACCATGGGTCTCACCATCAGTTTAAGGGGATATCATGTGCTGCGCTATAACTATATCAGTAAAGGAACCGCCTTTACCATTGATGAACGGGCCAAATTGATGTTAAACGGCTATCTGCCACCCCGGGTTAAAACCCTGGCAGAACAGGTCCATTCAAGCCTTGATATCATTGAGAAAAAAGAAACTGACATTGAAAGATTTGTTTATGTAAGAAGCCTTTATGACAGAAACGTAGTGCTGGCCCATGCCGTCATCGCAAGTGATGTGATCCGCTTTTTACCCATTATTTATACCCCCACCGTGGGTCTTGCCTGCCAGCTTTATTCCACCATGTTCCGAAAAGCCAATGGCATTCATCTCTATCCCGGTAATATTGATCAGGCGGAAGAGATCCTTAGAAATTATACGGCCCAGGATATCCGTGTGGCGGTTATCACCGACAACCAGGGCATTCTTGGCATTGGCGATCAGGGTGCTGGCGGTATGCCCATTTGCCTTGGCAAGCTCATGCTCTACACCCAGGGTGCGGGCATCGCTCCCTGGCACTGCCTGCCCGTCTCCCTTGATGTGGGCACGGACAATAAAGAATTGCTCAATGATCCCGATTATCTGGGATACCGTGAAGATCGACTCACCGGACAAGCCTACTATGATTTCATTGAAAAATTTGTCATTGCATTTAAACGGGTATTTCCCAAGGCCCTGTGCCAGTGGGAAGACTTTTCCAAACAGACGGCTTTTGATGTCCGGGATAAATACCTTGATACGGTGATCTCCTTTAATGATGATATCCAGGGAACCGGTTCCATTGCAGTGGCCGGTATCCTTGCTGCCATGAGAGTAAAAAAAGAAAAAATGACCGATCAGGTGTATCTGGTCCACGGTGCCGGTGCCGGTGGTATCGGTATTGCCGAACAGATTTTCACAGAACTCATGGAACAAGGCATGGAAGAAGCGGTTGCCTGTGCACGGATTTTCACTCTGGATTCCAAGGGGGTTGTCACCTCTGACCGAGATCTTGAACATTACAAGCTTAAATTTGCCAAAAATCCCAAGAACCTTGGCTGGTTGAAGACTCCCGGCGACAACACCCTGCTCAACGTGATCAAAAATGAAAAGGTCACGGTTCTCATCGGTACCTCCGGCCAGCCCGGGTACTTTACCAAGGAAATTGTTGATGCTGTGGGAGGCAACACAGACCAACCCGTGATTCTGCCCCTGAGTAATCCCACCACAAAGGCCGAGGCCATTCCCGAGGATATCTACCAGTGGACCGACGGTAAAGCCCTCGTGGCCACAGGCTCTCCCTTTGACCCGGTGAGCCACAACGGCAAGTCATATCGCATCGGACAGATGAACAATTCCTTTGTCTTCCCCGGATTGGGCCTGGGCATCCTGGCCTCCGGGGCCACCACTGTCCTGCCGGTATTTTTCTCAGCGGCTGCCCATGCCGTGGCCGACTACGTCAGTGACACCGATATTGAAAACGGCATTCTGTGCCCCCCCCTTGATCAATTAAAAGAGGTCTCCCTTGAAGTGGCCAAGCGCGTGGGGGCAGAAGCACTCAAAGCTGGCGTGACCCAGAATGATTGCCCTTTTTCCACATTTAAACACAATAATGATCCAGAACGCCTTAATATCCTGATTGATAAAATGCGCTGGAGCCCAGAATATCTTTAAACAGTACTTGTTCCAGCGGGTGGAGAAAATTGGCTATGAAGCCGTTTACAATATTAATTGTTCTTATGGTGGCAATCATTATGCTCCCGGGATGTGGCATTCCTGATCTCCCAGGCCCCATCGGAATTCCAGGTCTTTAACAGCAATTCTAATTTTGGCTATCCAGGATAATCCACGGGCCAAAATTAGAATTGCCGAAATCTTAAGAAAAACCTTGACCCATTGGAGAGAATCATTTATATAGATCTTCAGTTAAACGGGCGATTAACTCAGCGGGAGAGTGCTACCTTCACACGGTAGAAGTCACTGGTTCAATCCCAGTATCGCCCACCATATAAAATCAAGGGCTTACGGAATTTCACCGTAAGCCCTTTTGTTATTTTGTGACCATATTGTGACCGGTTGGAAAAATTGCGCCTTCAAGCCTCCTTGCTGATCCCTGGTTTTGATCTTCCATTAAATGTGCATAGACATTCAATGCCACCGTTGGGTTGCTGTGTCCCATCTGCACTTGGATATATTTTATGTTTTCCCCCTGGCTGATTAACAAGCTGGCATATGTGTGCCTCATAGCATGAAACCGGATTGTTTCTAAACCTGCTGCTTCCAGGGCAGGGATAAAAAATCTGTTCACCATATTATTATGGTTTGTTGGGTTACCAGTGGCGGTGGGGAAAACCAAGTCAAGATCCCCTGATGGACAATCAATCTTCCATTCCTTCAGCTTTGCCAACATAACAGGGCCAATATCAATCTTTCGGTTAGAGCCCTTTGTTTTGGTATCATAGAACTCCTGATTATTAAAAGACCGTTGAATGTGGATCTGGCTATCCTCCCACAAAATATCTGACCACTTCAGTCCCAAAAGTTCCCCCTGGCGTGCCCCGCTGAAAATGGCCAGCGAAAAAAGGACGTGGTGTTTCTGATCTGATACCGCATCCAGGAAGCGAGCAATTTCTTCCAGGGAAAGAACCTGAATTTCTATACCATCAGATTCTTTGCCCTGGCTGTCGGCATGTCCGCATAATCCGCTGGCTCTTTTTCGCAAAGGATTCACACAAGCAGAGGTGACCCAAAAAATTCTGGATGAAAGGCAAGATTGGGCGCATCATGCACCCCCTGTAAAACGTGAAAAATATTTGAACAGAACTTTGAATAAGGCATGGCAAATAGTTTTTGAAAATCAATTTAGTCAATATAAATTCTATCC
>JASFYZ010000186.1:0-16314 GCA_045046665.1 Desulfobacterium sp. | reverse complement strand
GGGTATTTTTGCCCTTTGGTTCCCAATGTTCCGGTCAGGGCAGTCGCCGGGGGCTCTGCTGTCGGCACTCCGGTGCCACATTTTCTTATAACATAAATTTTTTAAACAGATTCCAGGAGCATTGAAATATCCTTGAAAATTTCTTTTTCCATATCAACCAGATTCTCCTCGGGTCCCCGGGTCTCCACCTGGCCCAGCAGCCTGAAAAAAAGATCCACCAAATAATCATTGACCTTTTTTGACACGGCAATATCCGGCATATCCCAGTAAAGGGGGGAAGTCTTTTCCGACATGGCTCTTAAAACGGTGTGGCAGGCAAACACCACCCGCCGGGACATCCACTCCACACCAGGATCCAGAAAGGTCACCTCTCCTTCAAACCCGAAAAGCCCACTTTTTTCCAGGCGGTTCATCTGTTCAAATGCAGTATAACCAGAGGTGCCGGCAAGGACAATCTGGCAATGACACATGAGGTTGGCTGTGCGCTCCAGGATGTCCAGAAGGTTGTTTTTCATGAGAAAGGCCATGTTGGCCCTAAGATCTGCCACTGAACTGTCCGGTACAAACATGAGGAACCCAATTTCCGGTTCAATGCCATGTGCCCGACAAAGGGCTATGGCCCCGGCCCCTTCCTGGGCCGCTGACCGCTTGTTTAAATTGCCAAGAACCTTTTCCGATCCACTTTCAATGCCCATGAGAAGGGAATTAAACCCTGCCGCGGTCAATTTATCCAGGATTTCATCATCCAGATCTGCCGGGCGTGTTTCCATGCCAAAGGCAATCTTCAACGGTTCAATGCGCTGCAACAGATCCAGCACCCTTTTTTTACCCTGGCGGCCAGGGCCAATAAAATTGGGGTCTACAAAGTAGAAATTCTTCACCCCCTTTTCAACCAGTTGCGCCATCTCCAGGGCAATGTTTTCCGGGGTTCGGCCCCGCCACAAAGGCCCTTGGTTGTAAAAGGAGGGCACCGGGCAGAAACTGCAATGGTTGTAACAGCCCCGGCTGGCCAGCACCGTCACCGTCCCTTCCAGGGATGAGCGCCAGGGAAAGATAAAGTCGTCGGGATTTTTTTCGGGCCGTCGCACCGGTGTTTTACCCACCGTTGTATTCCCCTGGGATGCCAATCCTTCAATCTCCTGGAAGGGCTTTCCTTTTTCAAGGCTCTTTGCCAGGTCCACCAGGGTGTGCTCAAATTCACCCACGGCCACGGAATCGACCGCCTGCCAGTTTTCCAGAATTTCACCATACACAAGAGTGGGAAAAAAGCCAAATAGATTAATATGGCCGGTAAAGCCCTCTTTCTTTAAATCATCCAGAAACTCAAAAAACGAAATAGTATGTTCCCAGAAGTACACGGCATTGATGCACAGCAAAGAAGGGTCCGCGTTGAGAATCTTCTCTTTGGTCTCCTGGAAACTCCAGAAGCCTTGGGCACCGTCCATAAATCGGGTTTCAAACCCGGCAGCGTCCAGTGCGGCTGCGGCATATCCCCCCATGAGACAGGACCACAAAGGGGTATTGGCAATATCATTAAATCTTTTTATTGAGGGCATCCGGGGATGCTCCAGCACAACTATTTTCATCATTTCGCAACCTCCAGGAGATGGTGGTCCAGTTTCAAGCGGGAAAAAACACCAGCGCTGTGGCACCGGGCTTCAAATTCATGGAGCAGATGGCTACCCTGGATGGGATTATGGTACACCGGATAGAGTAAGTCCGTTCCCGGGTCCAACAGGCCGTCACGGATCAATTTTCCGGTAATGGGGGCACCGGGGTAGAGCCGGATATGATTAAAGATCACGGCCCCCAGATTACCGGAAGCGTCATGGATGGCAAGGAGTTCATCCAGCATTTCCCGAGCCTGTGCCACATGGACGTCTGTCTCTCCCGGCAGATTCACCAAAAAATGGCACATGGTGAGCACCTCTTTTTCCGCCGTCAACCGGGAGGCCTTGAGAATATCTTCCCGGGTCATTTTTTTATTCAACAACTTTAACCCATAATCGGTGAGGGCATCCCCGGAAAAATACACCGCCACCACACCGGCCTGTTTTGCCAGATCAAGGTTTTCCGGGGTCAGGGAATCCTCCCGGAAAAATCCGGTCCAGGAAACATCCATATTCCGACGAATCAACTCCCGGCACAGGGTCTCAAAATGGTCTGCTGGACGGTTGAGGACTCCATCTGTGAAATGAAAAAGCTTGATACCTGCATTTTTATGGAGCAGTTCCATCTCATCCACTATGTTTACAGGGCTTCGAAGCCGCATGTGAGTTCCCCCCAGAAAAGGGTAAAGGCAATACCCACACCAGAGATCACACCCTCTTTTCCCTTCAATGCCCATGGCCGCCACATAGGCATTACCCTGGGTATAATCCAGGGGAGAAAAGGCGACAAGATCCATGGGAGGGAGGGTGTCCATATCAATTCTGGAGCCCGGGGGATTTAAAACCACCTGGCCTTGGTCCCGCCAGAGTATACTGGGAATTTTCCGGTAATCCGGGTCCACATCCAAAAGGGAAGGAAAAATCAACTCCCCCTCTCCCTTGAGCCCCACATCAATCTGGGGCACCTCTTCCATTAGGCGCTGAGCAAAAAGAGAAAAGGCAGGCCCACCCGCCAGAAGTCTTGCGCCGGGAACCTGTGTTTTCACCATCAGGGCTGCTGTTTTCAAAGACGACAGGTAAGAGGCCTGGTGACCTGCCAGGGGGTCGAGATTCCGAAAGGAAAGGGCCACCACATCTGGCTGTTCCTGTATCAGTGCCTCGTTAAGTGCAGGCCATGGGTCCGCACAGATATTCATATCCAGCACCTTTTTTTCCACGGTGTCCGGCACGGTACTGGACAATCGGGAAAGGCCCAGGGGGTACACCTTTTCCCCGGCCCCCAAATGGGATGTGGGAACTTGTACAAGTAAAACCTTCATTATAAACTCCATATTTTTATATAAAACTCCGTCCAAACGACTGGAATCAGGAGAGTTTCAATTTTCGTTGTGTTAGGTATTTACTGCCATGTGGATTTATAAGAAACACCAGCGTCAAAAACACCAACACCAGAGCCCCCGGCGGCTGGCCTGACCGGAGCATTGGGAACCAAAGGGCAAAAATCCCCCCCGACGTTCCCGTTCCGGTCAGGGCAGTCACCGGGGGCGGCATGGTAGCATTTTCAATCTTTATTGTGTCATTGGACGACATGACCGTTACTTCAGAAGCAAAAGCCCCATGTATTTGACATAGTCCATTTTCTCCTGCACCGGTTTTAATGAAATCCCGGCCCGGGCCGCAGTTTCATAGACATCAATCCCAGAGGCTTCCATGGCAGGACGTGCCAGGTCGTGGTGACGGCAGGTGCCATCTTCAGGACACTGGGGACACAGAGTGCAGGGACCCGCCCCAAAAACAAAGGCCTTGTGAAACCCCGCCAGAAACGCCGTTTTTTCCAGGGCCAATAATTTTTTATGAAAGGCCTTTCCCGGAGGGGTTCCCTCCAGCAACAGCAATGTGTCATAGCTGTCTATCATCTCCCGGGTCTCTTCATGGGACATACCCTGGGGCGGGCATTGCAGGTTTTTTCCGAACCCACCGCATCCCCATTGGCATTTTTTACGCACCCATGGAGCCGTAACCACGGTTTCAGAAGATATTTTTACTGCACGTTCAAATCCATGTTCCCGGGCAATGTTGATCCATCTTTTGTCCGGATCTCCGGCCATGCCGCTCCCGCCTGCCACCATGAGGGAGGTATCTGTTTCAAGGTCAATGATCTCACATATTTGAATGCCCTGGGCTTTAAGCCACAGCGCAATATCTTTGCTCTCATGGCAGCAGCCATTGTAGGTGTTAAGCATCATGGTCAAATCATAAAGAGCCCCTTTTTCAGGATTTTTTCCTGCTCTGTCAGGGAAATAGTCATGAATCAGTATGACACCGTCGGTATCCAGGAGAGATACGGCTTTGTCAAGCAATTCCCGGGCTTCCTCCGGCCCATAGGCGTGGAGAAAATTACTCAACATCACCACCCCGAATTTCTGATCAAAGGGATGGCTTCTGAAATCACCCTCCATGGTTTCAATGCCATTCCAAGACAACGCTTCCGGATAAAGCACATGGGCTGCCTCAATGACCTCGGGAAGCTCAAACAACACCGCAGCACAGTCAGGTATCAATTGCGCCAGTGCCCGGATCATACTGCCAGCTCCGCCACCCACATCCAAAATGGGGCCATTAAGGGGCTCGGCCTTTAATATGCTGGCAATGTCCAGGGCCTTTTTTTTTACCAGGGTATCCATGGCCGCGACATAGCGAAGATTTCTTGCCTTGTAGTCCTCTTGTGAAACCTCATCCTGTGGTATCGAGTCATCCGACTCCTGGGACGGGTCATGGGCCGGAATATTTTCCCGGGCAACCCGTGGGGCAAGCCGTGACCAGTTGGGCTGCATATACCGTCGATAGAGAAAAAAATCACCCATATAGCTGTTTTTTCCCGGCACCAGATAACAGGACGATACAGAGGTATTAAACCAGACATCCTCATACCGGTCCACCAGGGCCATTTTTTCCAGTGCCCTCAAAAGACGAAACAGGGCATCGGCATGGCAGTTTGCCTCATGGGAAAGCCCAGCAACGGAGCTGTGCCCCTTATCCAGGTGTTCAAACAAATTCAGTTCCAGGGCTGCAAAGAGTACTTCTGAATACCAGTATGCCGTGGCCAGATCTTCCAGGTACTGGAAACTTTTGTGGGTGGGATCTGTATTTTGAAAAGCAGGAGATGTCACAGGGAATCCCTCCAAATTGGTGGTACGCCCATGTTTAAAAGAAATATTCCCAAAGACAAACAGGGTTGATACCCGCTCATATGGCCTCCGTTTAAGCTCGACATGCAAAAAACCCCACGCCGACAAATATCATCGACCCGGGGATTTACCATCTCTCCGAAAGCCATCTATTTACACTGTTCCAACAGATATTCTGACTTGTGATTCTTCCTACTTGCTGAGCCTTCCCATGCCCTTTCGATCATTACACTCACAGCACAGTGACTTATATACAGCGTTCGTCCTCACTTACAGCGGCGGGTCCGTCCCGGAGTCGCACCGGGTTCCCTGTGGACAGCGACATTATGTACGCAAAAAACAATATCACAGCCGGTGTTTTTGTCAAGCAAAGGAAAATAGGGGGACACCGAGGCATCTGAGGTCTCTGAGCCTATGATTTGCCTTTTCAATGGGGTCCATGATAATAAAGAACCCAACCATCTGGCAACCATGACCCCACAATAAGGAGAACCAAGTATGTCAATCTATCGTTTTAATGGAAAAAGCCCCCAATTGGACCCCACCGCCTATGTAGCCCCGGGTGCCACTCTTATTGGGGATATTACCCTGGCGGCAAACGCCTCGGTGTGGTTCAACTGTGTCCTCCGGGGGGATTGTGATGCCATCATTGTGGGAGAAAATTCCAACATTCAGGATCTTACCATGTGCCATGCGGATTACGATGTTCCCCTTGTCATCGGCAAAGGGGTTACCATCGGCCACAACTGCGTCATCCATGGATGCCGCATTGAAGATGACTGCCTTATTGGCATGGGGGCAGTGGTGATGAACCATGCCGTCATCGGACGGGGTTCCATTGTGGCGGCGGGCACGGTGGTGCTTGAGAAAACGGTCATTCCCCCATTTTCACTGGTGACGGGGGTTCCGGGAAAGATAAAAAATCAAATGGATGAATCAATGATTGAAATCCTTCGGCTGCCGGCGGAAAACTATGCCCAGCGGGCGGTGGATTATACTTCTGATAAGTTTGAAAAGATCGAATAATGGATAAAAACCAACCCAAAAACCCCTTACACGGCGTCTCCCTTGCACAGATTATCAACAGTCTGGTTGAACACTATGGCTGGGACGAGATGGGCAGCCGCATTAACATCCGGTGCTTTAACCAAAATCCCTCGGTGCAATCCAGCCTCAAATTCCTGAGAAAGACGCCCTGGGCAAGGAAGAAGGTTGAAACCCTGTACATTGGGTTGAAAAAGTGGACGGGATGACAATCATTTTTCGTTTGGGCAAATCATGAAGAATCACCTTGATCTGTCCATGGCAGTTATTTGATAAACCCGGTTCTTCCGGTGTGTACCATGTCCTTGAGTAGCTTACCCGCCAGTGCCACCTTACCCAGTGTTCCTTTGCGGTTTTCCATAAGAATGGTGTGAAGTTCCTCCCGGTCCTTTGGTGGACGGGTTGTCTTCTCTTTCTTGACCAGCGTAATGGCCTTTTGGGGACAGGTGGGCACACACACCCCGCACCCGAGGCAAACATTAAGATCCAGTTGAGCCCGGGGGGGCTCCCCGCTCACCTGTATGGCATCCACCTGACATCTGTGTTCACACACACCGCACCCATCGCACATTTCCTTATCCACCCGGGCCTGGAAATTGGACACCCAAAAATCAAGGGGCTTTGGCAGGTTCTGATGAAGCGTGAGCATGCCGCAGCAGCAGCCGCAACACGAGCAGATGAACTCAGGATTTTCCGTGTTGGAGGGTTGAAGCACCAGCCCCTGTTTCTGGTTTTTATCCAGAATGGCCATGGCCTCCTCCCGGGTGATTTCCCGGCCCACATCCCCAAGCAGACAGGCCTGAGCAATGTCTCCCAGGGCCAGGCAGGTCTCAGTGCGCCGGGTCACCTTACAGGGACTGCCCTGCATTTTTTTTTTCTTGCGGCAGATGCATTCCACAATGACAAAGGGGCCAGATGCCCCGGCAATGAGGGGGGTAATCTCATCAAATGTGGCCACCGGGCTCTCCAGAGGGATACTTTTCTGGATGGGAATGGTGCGCATCTGGGGAAGTTTTGTCCCCAAAAATTCCATGCCGAAACCAAGGCTTGCTGTGTAGTCATCAAAATCATTAAGAAATTCCGGGGTCATACGCTCCATCTGCATCTCATACATCCCCACCACCAAGGGAGAATTGCAATATTGAAGCTGACCATTCTTTATCCTGGACTCAATACCCCCTTTTTGTTGCATGCGGCTCAATATTTTTTCCAGGATGTCAACTGTGTTCACCCGATGACTCAGCCTTGGAAACAAGATATCCAGATATTCAAACTCATGGCTCAAATGACAGGCAATTTCCGCCTCCTCCGGGGTGAAAATATGCTTTAGCAGCCGAATGTCAGCACCGTTCTGTGCTGCGGGGAATCCGATGACCTGGTGATCCAGATGTTTTTGCAGCCTTCGATATGTCTTATTTTCCTTTGCCATGGGTCTCCATATTTTTCTATTATTTGGGGGTAAAAAAATTAATGGGAGCCATGATGGCCGAAGGGGCCACCAGCTGTTCATGGAAGCCATACCGGCCGGTGTGAAGAATCTGCATGGCAATTTTGCCCCCGTTGTCATGCACGGCCCGGGTGATGGTGCGGTGATTGTCCACCTCGGATTCGTTGGTGAGCATGGCCCCATGGTCTGCCACACACCCCTCCTTATTAGGAGCAATACCACCGGTGATGATCAGGCCCACCCCACCCCTTGCCCGCAGGCCAAAGTATGCGGCCATGCGCTCAAACCCACCGGGAATTTCTTCAAGACCCGTGTGCATGGAGCCCATGACGGCCCTGTTTTTCAATGTGGTAAAGCGCAGATCAAGGGGGGTAAACAGATGGGGAAAGAGCACATGTTCCATTTATTTAATCCTCCAGAGTATGTTACAATACGTTTGTGTCAGGTTGTTATCTCCCGTCATCAACCGACACTTATTTTTCATGGCTGACCAGGTCTTGATCACTATATTCAGGATAAATATTCGGCCAGTGCCCCATATTCGCCTATTTGGGCCTGCTCACATAGCATTAGTATGCTACGCAATCCCAAATAGACGAATATGGAGTGCTGGCCAAACAGTTACATTACCAACCCGAAACCCAAAAATTTACTATTCAGGATTGTCATGGGTGATCAACCCATATGGTAGAGGCAATGCCCCCGTTGGATCACCACGGTGGTAAAAAAGGAAATCATCAAGTTAAACCATACAATCTTTTGCAGGGAAAACCAAACCGATACTATTTTATCATTGAAAGGAAAACAAGTTGACTTTAAGTCCTCTTCTTTGTTACTGTTTTGTCTTGTTTACGGGATGAATCACCCGGAAATGAACCATCTGCAAAATTCGCTGGATCAATCATGCAGATCTGACCCTATGAACACCATATGGAGCTCAAATGAAGAGTATTCTCATTGTTGACGACATTAAGGTTAATCTAAAAATCCTTGAAGTTTTGTTAACCCGGAATGGGTATAATACCACATCAGCCATAAGTGGGAAAGATGCCCTGAGCCTGCTTCAAATCAAGCCCATTGACCTGATCATTTCCGACATTCTCATGCCCGAAATGGACGGATTTCAATTCTGTCGCCTGTGCAAACTGGATGAAAATTTACAACATATCCCCTTTGTCTTCTACTCATCCACCCACACCGAAGCCAAAGCCAGAAAACTTGCCCGCAAGGTGGGTGCCCAGGCGTTTATTATCAAACCCGCTGATCCAGCCATGCTGTTAAAAACCATCAACGAAATTCTGGACAGCAATGATCCCAGGCTCTCCACCCACAATCAACCCAACCAGAATGAACCTGAAATACGTTACAGTGAACAGCTCATTGATACCCTGGAGACCCAAAATGCAGCGTTGACCCAACGTGAACACTCCTGCGCAGCATTACTCAAAAACATTCCCTGCACGGTGTGGACAGTTGATGCCGGAGGCAATATCGCTTATATAAGCTCTGCCGTGGAAGGGATAACCGGTTTTAGTATAGACCACATAATTAAAACAGGCAAAAGGGCATGGCTGACAAGGGTCCATCCCTCCCATGCCGAAAAGGTAAAAACTGCTTACAAAAACCTTTATAAGCACCAGATTCCCCTGGATATTGAATACCTTTTTGAGTGCCAGGACGGAGATGTCATCTGGCTCCATGAAAAATCAGGGTCCCCTTACACCAAAAAAGGCAAACGGTATGCCGACGGCGTTTCCATTGACATCTCTGAAAAGAAATATATTCAGGCCCACCAGATGAAATTCAGGGAAAGCCAGGCAATCAAATCGTTTACCGGGGGCGTGGCCCACGATCTAAACAACCTTCTCACTGGCATTGCAGGTTACATTGAACTCTCATGCATGGCATCCACAACACCGTCGGAACAAAATCGTTTTCTCACCAACGCCCTTAGAATCAGTACCAGCGCCTCTGAACTTACCCGCAGTTTTTTTGCCATCTCCAGCGACCGTAAACCGGCCAAGGACACATTGCTGGGAGATGTGGTGAGCAAAGCCACCCACTCCGTTCTGGGAAACAACAATGCTCTGGCCAAACTGGAGATCCCGAAGGATCTGTGGCCCTGCAGGGTGGACACGGCACAAATGACCCAGGCCATGGAGAATATGCTCCTCAACGCCAAAGAGGCCCTGCCTATGGATGGATTCATTGAGGTAATCCTGCAAAATGTCTCCATTGAAAACAGAGAATTCATTTCAGATATTATCATGAGCCCGGGCCATTATGTAAAAACAACCATCCGGGACAATGGACGGGGAATTGAAACCAAAGACCTGCACCACATCTTCCACCCCTACTTCACCACCAAAATGAGGGATATCAAACGGGGGGTGGGTCTGGGGCTCTCCCTCAGCGAAGCCATCATCACACGACATGACGGTGTCATCGCGGTTAATTCCCGAAAAGGAATGGGAACCACCATGGATATCTATCTCCCGGCCCAAAAACCAGGTGCCCCCCCCGCCATGGGATCATCCCGGATTTATCCCCCACAGGCTGGGAAACTTTTGGTCATGGATGCCGATGAAATGGTCAGAGATATTACCTGGCAGGTCCTTGAACGGGCGGGTTTCAAGGTTACCTGTGTCAAAACCGGGACAGATGCTGTCAAGAGTTACAGGCAGGCCATGGAAACAGAATGTCCCTTCAGTGTAGTGATTCTCGACCTCATGACCGATGAGGATGAAATGACCGGTATAAGCACCCTGGAACAGCTGAAAAAACTTAATCCCGACGTTCAAGCCATCGTATCCAGCGGCTATCCATCTGATCCTGTAATAATGCAATACAAACAATATGGTTTCCATGCCACCGTATCCAAACCCTATATAACCGGGGATCTGGTGGCCAGCATCAACGAACTGTTATCATCATAACACCCAAAATGCCTGCCCGCCAAAGCCCAGATCCACCACTTTACAGGTGGGCAAACCAAGCCCAGGCGATAGCTCTATGAAACCAAAGATCAACAGGGGAAACACCATATGAAAAAAAATAATGATCGCATCATCCTCATCGTTGACGACACAAAAACCAACGTTGATGTGCTGGTGCAGACCCTGAAGGACGATTACAAACTGGGGGTGGCCCTCAACGGGAAAGATGCCATCCGCTTTGCCAGTACCCACCAACCGGATCTCATTCTACTTGATATCATCATGCCGGGAATGGATGGCTTTGAGGTATGCAAGACATTGAAAGCCACCCCGGCCACCCGGGACATCCCCATTATTTTCATCACTGCCATGGACAATCAGGCCCACAGAGCAAAAGGGTTTGAATGTGGGGGAGTGGATTATATAACCAAACCCTTTGTGGCCAATGAAATAAAACAAAAGCTCCACACACACCTGACTCCAGGTTGACTCAATCCACTGCCATTGATGGATTCACCCCATGACCCATGACTTCAATCATTTTACCAAGAGAGACAGACAACCAATGGAACAACGCCCTCATGACTGCATTATAACTACAGGGGATTACCATGGAAAAATACTGAAGGAAAACCACAGCCAGGGTCTGAAAACCTATATTTCAGACACTATTTCCAGGATGCAGGCCTTTGAACACACCTTGGTTCCCGTCATTCCCTACCTGTCTGCCTGGCAGGAACAGGAGAATGCCATGTGGTATGAATTTGCTGGTCAAAGCTTTTGTGATTTCATGCAATGTACCCCTGATGCGGTGGCAGAAATCTTCAGAAACAGCATTCTTGAACGACGGGTTTACAACTACCGGGAAACCCATAAAGGGCAGGTCAACACACAAACTCTTAAATCCTCAGAACTGTCCCATTCACGAAAGGGGCTGCGTGAAGAAGGGGAAAAAAAGGGGTGCACGGAAGCCGTTTACAAAGTGCAGCTCCCCGATGGCTCCGTTGTATGGCTCAAAGACCAAGCCACGGTAAAGGCATTTGATGCGGATCACATTCACATCTCTTCGGGATGTCTTACCTTTGTAACCAAGGAGATGGAAGCCGAAGAAGAACTCATTAGAACCCAGGACAAGCTCAGAAAAAATGCCCAGGCATTAAAAACGGCCAAAAAAATCCAGGAGAAAAACACACAAAAACTGTCCCGGGCCATGGAAGCGGTGGAAGCCGCCAGAAAAGAGGCGGAAAAGGCCAACAGAGCCAAGAGCGAATTCCTGGCCGTCATCAGCCACGAAATTCGCAACCCCATGAACGGCATCATCGGCACCTGCGATCTGATCATGACCGACGAGCTCTCCCGGCAGCAGAACGAATACCTTGGCATCATTAAAAGCGCTGCCATTTCTCTTTTAGGACTTATCAATGATATCCTTGATTTTTCAAAAATTGAGGCCGGAAAACTGGCCTTTTTGGAAACGCCCTTTAACATCAGGACTGTGATTGAAGATGTGTCAGATCTTTTTCTGGAACTGGTGTCCAAAAAAAGACTGGAACTGGTACTGGATATCCACCCGGATGTTCCCACAAAGGTAATCTCCGACCCCATGCGTCTTCGCCAGGTGCTCATCAATCTGACATCCAATGCACTCAAATTCACGGAAAAAGGAGAAATCATCATCGGGGTGGCACCCTGTCGCAGCAATGGTTCCCACACAGAATTAGAGTTCCATGTTAGTGACACCGGTATTGGCATTGCCCCGGAGCATCAGGACAATCTGTTTGACTCATTCACCCAGGTGAATGATCCGGAAAAAAAGGAATATGGGGGGACCGGACTGGGCCTTGCCATCTCCCGACAGATCGTTACCATGATGGACGGCACCATCTGGGTGGAAAGCACCCCGGGCAGGGGCAGTACTTTTTATTTCAAAGCGCCGTTCAAATACCTGCCACCGGCCCCGGAAAGCCCTTTGAATGTTCCCAAAGCCTTTGGGCAATATAATGCCCTCATTATCGCACCCAATGGCAGCAGTCAAGGGGTACTTCAACGCCTGCTCCAGACCTGGGGATTTAAGGTATCAGTGGCCCTTTCCGGGGATCAGGCCCTTGCCATGCTGGCACCCAAAAACTCAGCCCCCCCCTTTGAGTTGATCCTCATGGACATGGGGCTGGACAATCTTGAGCCTGCCCATGCCCTGCCTCAATTAACAGACTCCTCACCCAGATCTCTGTTCATTGCTATCATCAACATGGGCCGGGAAGAGGAGGCTCGGCAGGCCATGGACCTTGGCATCAAAAGATCCTTGAGCAAACCTTTGAAACAGACCCTGCTTTTAGAAACCATCAAACAGGGACTTGGCTTCCCCACAAAGGCCCTTGATCCAGACACAACACCTGCCCCGCCCGGGGAACGATTCTTAAACACCCGGGTGCTTATTGTGGAAGACAATATCATCAATCTGAAAATTGGTGCGGAAATGCTTCGCCTGGCAGGGGTTGAGGTGGATACGGCCCAAAACGGCATGGAAGCCGTTGAGAAAGTTCAGACCGCAGCTTATGATGCGGTGCTCATTGATATCCAGATGCCCTTATTGGATGGCATTGAAGCCTCTCGGATCATCCGCCAGGAATTTTCCAGCCATGATCTACCCATCATTGCCATGAGTGCCCATGCCAAATCCATAAAATGGAAGGCATGCCTGGCAGCAGGAATCAATGACTATATTCTCAAGCCCTTTAATAAAAAGGATCTGTTGGCGGTGCTGAAAAAACAGTTGGGATATCGCCATAGAATCGCCTCCGTTCTTCCCCCTGAAGCGGCCCGGAAAAAAACAGATACCCCGGTAATGGACCCCCTGGCGGCCCTGAACCTCCAGGAGGGCATTGAACGGTTGGGGGGAAACCAGGAAATTTTTGCCGAAATAGTATCGGATTTTTGTGAGGAGCATGCCACCTTTCACACCGCCCTGGAAGCATACCTTGAAAATGGTAATTTCAAAGGGGCCGCCACCCTGGCCCACTCCATCAAAGGGGCTTCTGGCAATATTTCCGCCCCCCATCTGTTTGAGGCGACAAGGGATCTGGAGCAGGCTTGCTGGGACAAAAAAGAAAAGGAAATCAGACAACTACTTCCTCCGGCACACAAGGCTTTTTTGCAGGTGTGTGATGCTATCCGGCAATTTATTGCACATATCCAGCAAGATAACAGCCTAAACACCGCTTCCCAGGCACAATCAGAGGCGACCGACTCCTCACAGACAATTTTACCCAAAATGCAGGCATTGCTGGAAAGTTTGGACAGCTTTGATCCCATTGAATCTGAAACCCTGGTCACAGAGATCCAGCCACTGACGCCTGATGGCGCAAAGGAAGAGATAAGCACCCTGGCAAAACATATTAAAAATTATCAATTTGATGATGCCCGCACCGTGTTGGAATCTCTCATGCGTACCCTGACGTCCCCATGATGAGCAAATATCCCAAAAGCGCCGGGCATGGACAGCATATCACCTGCGCATCCCGGCTCTTTTTTTGAGAATAAGGATCTTTATCCATGAAAACCATTAATGACTGCACCATTCTTGTGGTGGATGACACCAAGGCCAATGTGGCAGTGCTTGTCCAGGCCTTAAAGGAAACCTATAAACTGGGGGTCACCCTCAATGGTGAGGATGCCATCCAGTTTGCCCGGGAAAAACAACCCGACCTGATTCTTCTGGACATTGTCATGCCCGGCACAGATGGGCTTGAGGTGTGCAAACGGCTCAAAGCCGCGCCGAAAACCCGAGAGATTCCCATCATTTTCATCACCGCCATGGATGATCTGAGCCATAAAACCAAAGGCTTTGATTTCGGGGCAGTGGATTACATCACCAAACCCTTTGATGTCACCGAAGTCAAGGCCCGGGTAAAAACCCATCTTACCCTGAAGCTGGCCCAGGAGGCCCTTAAAAATCAAAATATCATCCTGGAAGAGATGGTCCGGGAACGGACTCTTGAGCTTAGAAAAGCCCAGATTGAAGTGATCAGTCGCCTGGGAAAGGCTGCAGAGTATCGGGATCAGGACACAGGCACCCACATCAACCGCATGAGCAAATATTGCCGCATCATGGGTAAGGCACTGGGATTCTCCCGGGAAGAGTATGAACGACTGGACCTTGCCTCCACCATGCATGATGTGGGTAAAATCGGCATTTCAGACAATATTCTGCTGAAGCCCGGCAAACTGGACGGGGAGGAGTGGAAATCCATGAAAGGCCACACCCGCATTGGCGAACAACTGCTTTCCGGGGGGTCTTCCCAACTGCTGGAGGCGGCCCGCATCATTGCCATGACCCACCATGAAAAATGGGATGGTACCGGATATCATCAACACCTCAAGGGGGAAGAGATCCCCCTGGCAGGACGCATCACCTGCATCTGTGATGTGTTTGATGCCCTGATCTCCCGACGTCCCTACAAAGAGCCCTGGCCTGTGGACATCGCCTTGGAAGAGGTCAAACGGGGCAAGGGGACATTTTTTGATCCTGAACTGGTGGATCTATTTATCTCCCTGCAGCCGGAAATCCTTAAAATCGTTGAGGCCCACAAGGATGAAATTCTCTGATATCCATCAGCACACCCGGGGAATCATGCTCTCAGCGGTGCTGATCTCAATATAGGAGGCCCCGTGATCACACCCAAAATGGCCAGCCAATACAGTGATTAAATCCCCTGCCTCAAATTTCCCTTCATCCACCAGGCCCTGGATGGCATTCTGGATGGGATCTGTGTTAAAGTCCTGGCGCTCAATAAAATCGGGAAACACCCCAAAAGAAAGGGCCAGGACCCGCATGATCTGCTCATCATATAATTGGGCATAAATGGGATTATCACCCCGGTAGGCGGCGATGGCCAGAATGGTCTGACCGGAAATAGAGTCTGCCACAATGGCCCGGGTATTCAGCCGCATGGAAGCTTTCACCGCTGATTTGGCCAGGTACGCCGTGACTTTATTCTTCAAGAGATAAGGGGTATCCAGAAATGAAACACGATCGCCCTCCACTTCCCCGGCAATGCGGGCCATGGTCTGCACGGCCTCCAGGGGATACCGCCCATTGGCCGTCTCCCCGGACAGCATCAGGGCATCGGCATGATCCAAGCAGGCGTTGGCTACATCAGACACCTCGGCCCGGGTGGGACGGGGGGAATGAATCATGGAGTGGAGCATTTGAGTGGCCACAATCACCGGACAATGGCGGTCAATGCAGGTTTTAATCATCTTTTTCTGGATCAGCGGAATTCTCTCTGCAGGAATTTCCACGGCCAGATCCCCCCGGGCAATCATCACCCCATAGGCCACATCCAATATTTCATCCAGATGATCCACCCCTTCTTGGTTCTCAATCTTGGCGATGATCTTCATGGGGCTTTGTTTTTCATCAAGAATTTTCTGCACGGCCAGGACATCGTCTTTGTTACGCACAAAGGAGTGGGCAATAAAATCCAGATTCTGGTCCGCGGCAAAGCGGATAAAACTTTTATCCTTTTGACTCAGTGCCGGTAATTTCACATACACCGAGGGAATATTCACACTTTTCTTTCCCTGGATCACCCCGTCATTTTCCACGATGCAATAAAGAAAGGCATCATCTTTGTCCGTGACGGTCAGGGCCACGTCACCATCATCAATGAGCACCGAACTTCCCACCGGGATATCCCGGACAAAATCTTTGTGGGAGACACAGATGATATCCCCAACACATTGTCCCAGGGGATCACCCATGATGCGCACCCTGTCTCCATAAGTCACCTTCAGGGACTGATCCGCATCACAAGTACGTATCTCAGGCCCCTTGGTGTCCAGAAGAATGGCAATTTTATTGGATATCCCCCGCACGGCGGTGATAACTTTCATGGCAGAGTCATGGGTCATATGGGCGGTATTAAGCCTGACCACATCCATACCTGCCCGGTGAAGGGCTGTTAAAAATTCAGGCTGACAATGAAGATCTGAGATAGTGGCAACTATTTTTGTTTTTCTTGGCATGATGTTTCCTTTGAATTGCGTTTACTCTGTGACGTAGTGTGTGCTTATTTTTTTTAGAAATT
>JASFYZ010000185.1:0-4862 GCA_045046665.1 Desulfobacterium sp. | reverse complement strand
CAGGTAGCAGAACCCGCTACCTGCGTTGTAAAATTAAATGAAGTTGGCATCCTTAAATTTACCGGTTTACCTTGTTGGAATAAGAAGCACATCTTTTGCGAATTATCCCAAAAAATTGTAACTTTTTTTGGCATGATGCGAAGAATGCCAAAATAATGATCGAGAAATTATTTTCGTTTATCTTTTTGAACAATACCCAGCATTACCCGGTATGGGCCAGGGGTTCCCGGAGGCAGCAGGCCCAGCCGGTCTCCGTCCTGGATTATAGTGTCAAAGGGTTTTATCAGGCCGTTGAGAAAAACACCTTCTACATCTTCTGGGAGCAGTTTTAGACTTACCAGTAAATTATCTATGGTGGTTCCCTGGGGGATTTTTTGGGTGACGTTGTAACAGTCAAATCCGTTTTTTTTCAATTTTTTTTGCAGAAAAGAGAATGCATTGAAGGTGATCTCAATGGATTGCCCATTCTCTTTCACCCTACCATTTGGCTGGAGACTCTGTGTCGTCATTTAATAAATACCCCCTCTATAAGGCGAATTCTATCCTCATCAAGGTTGGCGCTCATGGTGTTGCCAAAGGATTTTCCATTGTCGCCAAAGATGATGTGAGGTCCCAATGGTGAAGGGACTGCCGTTTTTTTTCCCAGAGCTGATTTGACCCGCTGCCACCATTTTTTTGCCTGATCAGTGCGATCCTTTGTAAAATGATGGGTAAATCCATTTTTGAGAATCAATGCCTCCATGTCCGCCCATGGTGCCAGGACAGAGATGGCCGCATGGGATGCCCAGGGCACTGGCAGATGAATGGGTTCATTGGTCCCCTGGACGATTTCATGAAGTATCATCATGCCGTCGGGTTTGAGAATTCGCATAAACTCCCTAAAGGCCGCATCTTTATCCTCAATATTCATGAGCGTATGCTGGCACCATACGGCATCAAAGGAGTTGGATTCCAAACCCGTGTCCAGGATATTGCCCTGGGAATAGGTAATGGTGTTCTCCTGACCCGTTGATCGGGTGAGCTTTTCTGCCACATCAATGAACTCCGGCACCAGATCCATGCCGGTGACATTAAATTGGCACTCCTGGGCTAAAAGCCGGCAGGAGCCACCGATGCCGCATCCAGCATCCAGAACTGCACAGCCGGGGGGGAGTTCTGTTGTCCGGGCAAGTTCCAGGGTGGCCATGTGTCCCCCAGTGTGCAACTGGTCAATGACAGCAAGGTCTTTTAATTTTAAATTGTCCAGATCTTTTCCCGCCTGGGTAAGGGCGGTAAATATTTTGCTGCAAAGATCATCAGAACCATAGTGCTGGTTGATTTCCGTTTCCATTGAATCTCTCCTTGTTTCGGTTTTACCCCATGATACTCAACAAAATCAGGGGCTGGGTCTAACGCTAAGCCATCCCTCAATTGTCAGGCACAATATTCCTCAATAATGTCATTGAGCTTATCCGTCAAATGGGACAAATCCTGTTCTTGGACCAGGAATCTCGCCATGGTTTCATCGGTGACCATCATCTCTGAAAGCTTGCCAAACATACCCTTTGCCTTGCGGTCTACCTCCATGAATACCTGGATGGAATCCGGGAAGGGTTTAAACACCAATTCAATTTCATCAAGCCTGTTTTTAAAGGTACCTTTGACAGGTTTAAGTTCAAATTCCTGGACAAAGGGAACCCGCATTTCCATGGCAGGCGGGGCTGGTTCGCATACCACCTCACTGATTTCAAGCCCCAATACCACTGCAGCATCCAGTACCTGTTCTGCCAGGGGGTGCGGGGTCACATTTAAATAATCCTTATCTCCGGGATCAATGGCCATTTTGATGTCCAGACCGGTTTCCACCCAGGTGACGGTTTTGCCTGCAGTTGCCGGGGTGTCCCATGGTAGCACAAAATTCAGATCAAATTTAACGTTTTCCTCTGGGTTCAGGGTAAAGGGATCGGATATCTGAAGACGCATGATTTCTGCGGTGCGGGTTACATTAATATCATTTTTGTCATCATCTTTATTTTCTATCTCCACCTCGTCTTCATAGGTGCTTTTGATTTTAAGATAGACGGCATCTATTTCCTGGATCACGCTTCCACCGGTGATGTTCACCACCCCTTCCACTGGCTTCCCAGGAACAAAAAGATTGTTAAACAGCTCTATTTCTATGGTTGCTGACCCGATGCCCACCTTAGAAAGAATATTTTTGAAAAATGACATGATAATTCTCCTTGTTGCAACGGATGATGGATTCCGTTGGTTTTTTGCCTTGGTTCATGGGAATTCTTTTATCAGGAAACAAGACATGAAATCAAGGGGCTTGATAATATCCTGGGCTATCACATTTAGGTGGCATCGTCTTTCACCTCCCCCGGACAGTCAAACTTAGAGTTGCTGTTATTTTTAACGCGACATGAGCCATTTCTAAAAAAGTTTCTAAGTACCCGAGCATATAATCTTCAGAATAAAACCCAGAGATATCAACGACATATATTCATAGAATACTGAAAAGTATATGTGTGGGTACTTAAGGCAACTTACAACCAGAGTTATAGTTTCTCATAACCAAATGAAATTATCATCACCAAAAAAGGGGTTGATCATAAGATGGGCCACTATGCGGGAGACAAATTTATACCCATCGCAAATGCCCGGAATGATCGTGCTTATTTTTAGATCCTAAAATGCACTAAAAGGTGGCCGACGTTATGATCAAGCCCCCAAAAAATCATACTTTATTGCTTTTAATAGTTAATTTCAAACACTTATCTGTATGTGACAATGATAGACATAGAACTGAGGGACTTGGATGATAATAAACTACCAGGTTAATTTTTTTTATAATGCAATATCAGCGTATTAAACTGGAGATGGTAGTCTATTTTCGGGGAAGTCCCTGACGACTAACGAGCACCTGATATCCAGTAGCAACGTTTAAGGCTTACGTTTATCTTTGAGAATATTATTTGAAATCACAATGCGCTGGATTTCAGACGTTCCTTCATAGATGGTAAAAACCCTGGCATCTCTGTAAAATCGTTCCACATCGTAATCCTTTGTAAAGCCATATCCACCATGGAGCTGGATGGCCCGGGCCGTGACCTCATTGACCATCTCCGATGCAAATAGCTTTGCCATGGCTGCCTGGGTGGTATATTTCTCCTTGCGATCCTTCATGCCAGCAGCGGAAAGAATCAGTTGTCGTGCGGCTTCAATCTGGGTGGCCATGTCGGCAATCTGCCACCGGATGCCCTGGTGCTTGATGATGGCACATCCAAATTGTTTTCTGCCTTTTCCATATTTAATGGCCGCATCCATGGCTGCCTGGGCAACCCCCAGTGACTGGGCTGCAATGCCGATACGCCCGCCATCAAGCCCTGCCATGGCGATTTTAAATCCATCCCCTTCTTTTCCCAGAAGGGCGGAGGCAGGTACCCGGCAATTTTCAAAAATCAAATCCGTGGTGTCTGAGGCCCGTAGGCCCATTTTGTCTTCCAGATGCCCCACAATCAGTCCCGGTGTTTTTTTGGACATCAGAAAGGCGCTGATCCCTTTGTGCTTTGCGCTTTCATCTGTTTTTGCCGTGACAATGACAGCCCCGCAATTTTTTCCCGATGTTATGAATCGTTTGGTGCCGTCTATGATATACTCGTCTCCATCGCGAACGGCGGTGGTGGTTTGACTGACGGGGTCAGAACCGGCATCTGGCTCTGTTAAAGCAAAGGCACCGATTATTTTCCCCGAGGCCAGGGGAATGAGGAATTCTTCTTTTTGTTCTTCCGTGCCAAATTTTAAAATGCTTTCACACACAATGGAGTTTTGCACAGACATCACCACCGATGTGGACGCGCAGGAGTAGGCAATTTCCGACAGGGCCAGCACATAGGAGATGGTATCTGCCCCTTCACCCCCATACTCCGGGGGGATCATCATGCCCATCAACCCCAGTTCTCCCATCTGTTTAAAGTTTTTTTTCGGGAATTCCTTGGTCTTGTCCCGCTCGGATGCTGTGGGGGCAATCACCTTTCTGGAAAATTCCCTGACCATGCTTTGAATCATTAATTGTTCTTCAGTGAGGTTGAATAACATCTGGATCTCCTTTTCATGCGGATGGATGCAGTCTCAGGCGCTTTTTGTCGCCTGTTGCCTTACCTTTGGGGCTTGTTTAAGGGGGGGGGGATAATTAAGGGCTGTATACCACCACAACAAGTTCTGCATCTGTGTCACCCACGTTTTTCAGATCATGCTTAATGGCAGAGTTGAAATGGAGTGATTCTCCAGGACCCAGTCTGTTGATATTATCTCCCACTGCAATTTCCACTTCTCCCTTAAGCACGTAAGAGAACTCTTCTCCCTCGTGCTGAAAGCCAACTCCTTCGTGGGCCTCTCCTGCATCAATGGTGATGCGAAAGGCCTTGAGATGTTTGTTCTCAGCTCCCGGGGTCAGGGGAGAATATGCATAATTGTCCGTTCGTTTGGTATACGCTTCTTTGCGTTCAGCTTTGGTATCTTCCTGCTCTTTAAGCAAAAAGCCAGAATCCACCCCCAATGCACGGGATATCTGCAACAGGGTTCCCACAGGGGGACGTTGGCTGCCCGATTCAACTTTTTTAATAAATTCCTTGGACAGCCCGGTCTCATTGGCCAGGAAATCCAGGGTTAATTTCTTTTCAAGACGAATTTGCCTGATTTTTTTTCCAATGGGAATCAGTTCCGCTTTTTTCTTTGCCATATATGGACTCCTTTTATAAAAAAGTAATATGAACGAGCGCTCAGTCATTAATAATATGTAAAAAAAAGGGTGTCAACCCCCAAGGGCAGGTGAGGATGCCTGTCCTTGAAGAGGGTTTATACCTTTGTTTGAAGCTCAT
>JASFYZ010000184.1:0-5961 GCA_045046665.1 Desulfobacterium sp. | reverse complement strand
ACAACGACTAAGGGTCCGTTAAAAAACAAACTATGCAAAAGTCTCTGACGGAGACACCCCCAGTCGGGCAACAAATACTATATATAGATGGTTAATTTTTCAACAGACCCTAAGCTAACTTTTCAGGAGAAATCAATGAACTTGAAAGAACGTTTTTTAAATCAACTTGAGGGAAAAACCGTTGACATGACACCTGTGGGATGCACCACCACCTACGGCATGACAGACATCATGAAAAAGGTGGGTGCAGAGCGCCCCCTGGCAGACATTGATGCCCAGGCCATGGCCACCCTGGCGCTTGGCGCAGACATTGCTGGATTTGAGATGATCAAGGCCATGGGATGGGATATCACTGCCATGAGTGAAGCATTCGGCTGTACCCTTGGGGTGCCCCAAATTGACCTCCAGTATTGTGTAAAGGCGCATCCCTACGCAGAAAGCCTGGATGGTCTTGAATACCCGTCCGACTTTCTCTCCAGGGGACGATTTCCTACCTACAAGGAGCAGTTCAAGATTCTCAAGGAAAAAGTAGGGGATAAAAAAGTCATCTTTGGTGAATCTGAAGGTGCCTTTACCTGCGGCGCAAACCTTGTGGGTACGGAAAATTTCATGAGGTGGACCTTTAAAAAAGTTGCCCAGGTGGAACAGGTCCTGGAAACAACGAAACTTGCCATGATCGATGTCATCAATTTTGCTTTTGAAAATGGTGCTGACTATTATGTCATAGCTGAACCCACTGCAGGTCCGGCCCTTATGAGTCCGAAAATGTTCAAAAAATTTGTTGTTCCCATGCTCACGGACATCTCGGACAAAACAAATGGTCCCCTGGTGCTCCATATCTGCGGCAATACGGATTCGATTATCCCTTTGATGTGTGAAACCGGTATAAAAGGGCTCAGTATTGAAGAAGGAGCCAACATGAAAGAGGCTGTCAAGATTGCGGAAGCCAATGGAGCACGTATATTCGGCAACGTTGCCACAGCCACGACACTGTTTATGGGTACCTCAGAGGAATGCTACAAAGAGTCCTGGGCAGCCCTGGAAAATGGTACACACTTTCTGTGTCCCGGATGCGGCATCGCACCCAATTCTCCCCTGGAAAACCTTCTGCAATTGAAAAAAGCCCGGGATGATTTTTTTAAATAAGAAACATTTAAACATCAGATGTTTTAAACATTTAAATTTTTATTGACATGATCTTTTATTTATGATTTAACACATGGTAACTGAAAAATAGATCGGAATTTCACCTCTGATGCTCACAAAGGAAAACTTATACTTATCATGGCAAATGTACCTGAAAATCAGTTAGCCTTTTTTGGTTGTCCCCTGGATTGTGACGAGAAATACGACGCAATCCAGGACAGACTCCATGGACTCTGGACAACCGGAAAGAGTGATGATCCTCTGGACGAGGTACTTAGCTTATTGCGCCCTGAAATCCAGCAGGAGCACTGGAAAGAACTGGGCTCCATTCATGTACCGTCCTGGCTTCGACCGAAACCGCGTCCCGAGGATTACCCACAGGTGATTACCGAATCGTTTATCTCATACATAGACAGCGATGGATGTCGTACGAAAGCCGATGATGTTGCTGAATTCGTTACCAATACTGTTTTGCCTGCAAGACCCTGTCTCATCGGAATTGATCATTCACTTACCGGAGGCGTTGTCAAGGCCCTTGCGAAACAGCATAAAACTGAAAATCTTTCTCTGATTATTCTTGACAGCCACACCGACGCAATTCCCATGTCAGTCCTTTCCAAGGCAATTGAGTATGACATGGACACCAACCCTGATTCAGTACACGATTCAAAAGATCCGTTTCTTTATAATCGGCCTGATTCCTACAATGCCAGCACATTTCTTCATCACCTGATTGCCGAAGAAATAATTGATCCTAAGAATGTATATCTCCTTGGAATCAGTGATTATCCAGACAAAAAGGCCTTTAAAATTAAAGATCCCAGGATCAAAGCCTATATCAAGGCATACACGGATCTGAAACACAGGGGGGTTTCCATGCTCACTAAAAAAGACTGCCTCATGAGCCCACAAAAGGTCAAATCTCTCATGAAAAGCATAAAGACCCCCCTGGCCTATGTTTCTGTTGACATGGATATCGGTGCACTGGACGCGGTTGAAGGCGTCAGGTTCCGAAACTGGAAAGGGCTTAAAGAGAAGAAAATTTACAAGCTGATTGATGCTATCAGTTCAATTTTTAAGAATAAGGTTCAGCTGGCTGGAATGGATATTACGGAAATTGACGCACGGCGAGCTGGCGAAATATTTCCGTCCGGGCAGGATCAGACCTATCGCATTGCAGCGAATATAATTAAAAGACTTGGCTTCGGCCTGAAAAATTAAGCAAAAAACGGCATCCTTCATATCACCATAAAAATAGTTGACACTCTTTTGGGAGAATCCCTGAAAAATGGGGAATATTCTCAAAGACTGTAAAGTGCTTTTGAAGGATGCCCAAAAAACGCAGTCAATTTTTGGACGACCATACCTGAAACCGAGTGGCAAGCCATTTCAAACCGTGTGGTTACCTCAAATTTACTACAATTTTAATTAACCTCAAGGAGCTATCATGACACAGGAAAATAGATATTTCGACATTGAAGATCCCTCAGCAGACAAACGGGTAAAACGCCTGAAGTATTTTTCAGGCGGAGAATTCCGCCTCTCAAAATCTGAGAAATACATTGATCTTTTTAATCCCTCAACTGGCGATGTTATAGCCCATGCACCCCAATGCAGCCAGGATGAAGTGGAAGAAGCTATTGCAGCAGCAAAAGCAGCGTACCCTGCATGGGCAGCTACACCGGTCCCCAAACGTGTACAGGTACTCTACAAATTTAAAGCCTTGGTGGAAGAGCACCTGGAAGAGCTCACCCATCTTCTGTGTGAGGAAGAGGGGAAAAACTGGCGTGAGTCCATGGGCGACGTGCTTAAGGTCAACGAAGTCGTTGAATTTGCCTGTGGTGCCCCCCACCTCATGAAAGGTGAATCCCTTATGCAGGCCAGCAAAGGATACGATACCGTACTCTATCATGAGCCCATGGGTGTATTCGCTGGCATCGCACCCTGGAATTTTCCAGCCATGATTCCCCATGGCTGGATGAGCCCCATTTGTATAGCAACAGGTAACTGCATGGTATTGAAAGCGGCCTCTACCGTTCCCCAATCCAACCTTCGTCTTGCTGAACTCTGGAGGGAAGCAGGCCTTCCCGCAGGTGTTCTCAATGTCGTTACCGCAGGCCGGAATGAAGCGGAGATCTTTCTGAGTCACGAAGACATCAAGGGCGTATCTTTTGTGGGCTCCACCTCTGTTGGAAGGCATATTTATAAAACAGCAGCTGCCAACGGTAAACGCGTCCAGGCGCTCACAGAAGCCAAAAATCATGCTCTGGTTCTTCGAGATGCTAAGATGGAAAGGACTGCCAGGGGTATCATCAATGCTTACTGCGGTTGTGCTGGCGCTCGCTGCATGGCTTGCCCTGTCATTGTTGTTGAAGACGCCATTGCCGACGAGCTCATTGAACTCTTGAAAAAATTTGTTGCAGAGATGACACTCGGTCCTGCATACGATCCCGATACAGGCATGGGTCCTGTTATGAATGCTGGCCATAAGAAGTTCATCAACGACTGGATTGACAAGGGCGTTGAAGAAGGGGCAGAACTCATTGTTGACGGTCGTAATCCTGTTGTTGAAGGATATGAGGACGGCTTCTGGGTCGGACCCACCATATTCGATCATGTAACGCCGGAGATGACCATTGGTGACCAGGAAGTCTTTGGTCCTGTTCTCTGCGTCAAACGGGTTAAAAATTTCGAAGAAGGGCTTGCCCTGATGAACGCTAATAAATTCGCCAATGGTTCGGTTATCTACACCCAGAATGGTCACTATGCCCGTGAGTTCGCTTTTAGAAGTCATGCTGGAATGATTGGTGTCAATGTTGGTATCCCCGTACCCCTTGGAGTCTTTGGTTTCACCGGGCACAAAAATTCCTTTTTTGGTGATCTCCATGTCATGGGACAAGACGGTTTTAAGTTCTTTACTGAGTCCAAATGTGTTACCCAGACCTGGTTCGCAGAAGAGGGTGATATTGACGGCAAGGTCGACACATGGGACGGTACGATTACATCCATGCCGGACAAGCATAAATAATAATATGATTATTGCTTGATTCGTTTCACAACGGCGGGTCGATACATTCAGCGGTCCTTTACCCCGACCGCTGGAGGTTGACCCGCCATGGGGCGCATTCCCATTTTCCCGGTCGGGTCTTTAATTCTTTGATTTATAAAGATATAATTTTTGAGCCGATTTAGTACCAACTTAATAAAATCAATGAGTTATATGATGGTGTCGGGAAAATGGGAATGCGCCCCCGCCATGCTACATGCGACTTAAAAAATTAACGGGGGTGTGCAGTTGACCAATATTTACCTTGTGATAGAAAGCAATTTATGATAAAGAAGCCGCATTTATGATCAATTTAAAGCTGTTTCAGGAGGTCTGATTTGCGCAATACAATCACTGAAATTCAAAGCCTTGGAATCAATGTTCCACCCGACATGTTGGGACGTAAAGGTGGCGCAGGTCCGGCAGAAGGCAGGGCCTTTCTTATCAACAACATCCCTGTCAATGCCCCCATTGCAGCCCATTACGTTCTCCGCTCCCCCTTTACCCTGAAGTCTTCCGGTAAAGGGTATCATATTGTCAAAAACGATCGGGAAATTTTTTGTGCGGATGTAGTGCCTGAACCACGTTTTTACAGCCGTCAGACCAGAGACGGTATCCCCTACAGAAAAATTGCCCTCCTCCATGGAGACTCTTGCCTTGCAACAACGGTTCTCCAGAACTGTGTACACTGGAAACAGGGCCATAAATGCACTTTCTGTTCTTCTGAAACATCCATAAAAACAGGTCATACCATTGCCAGAAAAACACCAGAACAACTGGCGGAAGTAGCTCTTGCAGCTCGTGATCTGGATGGTATTACCCATATGGTGCTCACATCGGGAACCGGCGATCCGCCGGGTAGTGAAATTCCCTATCTTGCAGCGTGTGCCAGGGCGGTTATTAAAAAGGCAGCAATTCCCGTCCAGGTTCAATTTGCACCGCCCCCGGATCTTGGCCTTATCCAAGAACTGTCCCATGCCGGAGTTTCTTCCGTGGGTATTCATATCGAGAGCTTTGATACAAAAATTCTTAAACGTGTTGCTCCAGCCAAGGCTGATATCGGCCTTGCCCATTATGAGCGTGCCTGGAAAACGGCTGTGGAGCTGTTCGGACCCAATCAGGTCAGCAGTTTTCTCATTGTCGGGCTTGGTGAATCTCCGGAATCCATTGCCTGGGGAAGTGAATATCTTGCAGATATCGGTGTTTACCCCTTTGTGGTCCCTTTAAGGCCCATCCCGGGCTCTACCCTGGAAGGGGCGATTCCCCCGGATGCTGCTACCATGAAGCGGATTTATGAAGCTGTTGCCGTGATTCTGGCTAAAAAAGGACTCTCCCTTGATGCCACCATTGCAGGATGTGTCAGATGCGGTGCCTGCTCCGCACTTCCATTTTACGAAAAATGTCATGATGGCATTGTCTATCACAGCGCCAGGACTCAGAGGGAACGTTCCGAAGCCTTTGCCATCCGGAACGAGGTCTTTGTCCGTGAGCAGAAAATGTTTGATAAGTCCGACATTGACGATAACGACCTCAAGGGAACCCAATTGGTAGCCCGTTCCAAGGGCCTTGTTGTCGGAACCGTCCGTATTTATCCTGAAAATCAGGAAAAAAATCATTGGGTCGGTGGCAGGCTTGCCGTACGAAAAGAGTATCGTAATACCCGGGCAGGCTCCGATCTTGTGAAAGAAGCAATGAAACGGGTCAAAAAAAAGGGCTGCCGTGTTTTTATGGCCACCATCCAGGAACAGAACGTTTCTTTTTTTAAAAAA
>JASFYZ010000183.1:0-8797 GCA_045046665.1 Desulfobacterium sp. | reverse complement strand
CTGGCTGTAATAAAGATCCTGAAATCCGGAAAATTTCATGGCATGGGCCGTGGCATCCACAATGGCTGTTTCATCCCGGGTGACAATGCCCTCTTTCACGGCACGCACCAGACCTGCCAGACATTCGCCTCCCTGGGTGCAGGCAATGTGGCCGTTACGATTGGCCTCAAGCCCCCAGTCCATGATCTCCTGTTCGGTGACCTGGGTGACGAAAACCCGTTTTTCACCGGCGGTTGCATTGTATTTTTCCACAAGATGCATCACCCGGGGCATGGAAACGGGATTCCCGATCATGGCTGCCTGGGCCACACTGGGTTGCACAGAGATGGGTTTAAAAACCCTTTTGTCAACGTCCGGTTCCAGGTAATAGCGATACACCGGATCTGCATGTTCCGACTGAACTCCGATGATCTTGGGTAGTTCATTAATGATACCAACGCTATGGAATTTCATGAACCCGTTCATTATCGCAGAGATGTTCCCGGCATTGCCAATGGGAACCACCACCACCTTGTTTTTCATATCATAGTCAAAATCCTGGGCAATTTCATAGGAGTAGGACTCCTGTCCCAGAATCCGCCAGGCATTTTTGGAGTTGAGCAGGGCCACGGGGTACTCTTCTGACAGCTTTTCAACAATTTTCATGCAGTCGTCAAAGACACCGGGAATTTCAAAGACCCTGGCACCGCTTCCCAGGGGCTGGGATAGCTGCTGGGGGGTAACCTTTTTATGGGGCAGCAGCACCGCGGATTTAATGTGGGGCTGTAAGTAAGATGCATAAAGGGCCGCCGCAGCCGAGGTATCGCCGGTGGAGGCGCATACGGCAATCACATCGGACAGCAGATTCTCATCCATGAGGTATTTGATGTAAGAAAGAGCGCTGGCCATGCCACGATCTTTGAAGGAGGCACTGGGATTCTGGCCATCATTTTTGTAGTAAAATGCAACCCCTGCCTTTTCTTGCAATTGGGTATTGGCTTCCACCATGGGGGTGTGCCCTTCACCCAGATATACAATGGAACTAAGGGGCAGGGTGGGCCCAATAAACTCATGGAACCGGTAAATTCCCTTAAGGGCCGGGATATTGAGCATCCGTCGATAATCAAAAATCCGCTGCCAGGTTTTTCCAGGGATTTTTTTCAGGTCTTCAAAATTTCTGTTCTCAATGAGCAGTACCTGACCGCATTGGGGACAGACGTAAAGCAGTTTTTCCATAGAAAACTGCCCGGAACATCCCAGACATTGATAATAAAGCTCGCCTTTGGGTTCCGGTACAAGATAGGGTTGAATGTCTTTGGGAAAATTATCGGGTTTCATTGTTTATAACTTCTTTGCCTCCCATATAGGGTATCAGGACGTCGGGGATTTTGACCGAGCCATCGGGTTGTTGATAGTTTTCAAGAATAGCGGCCACGCACCGACCCACGGCAAGGCCTGATCCATTCAATGTATGAACAAGTTCCGATTTTTTTACACCGGTACGTCGAAATTTAATATTGGCCCGCCGGGCCTGGAAATCCACACAATTGCTACAGGAGGATATTTCTCTGTAAGTATCCTGCCCTGGCATCCACACCTCAATGTCATAGGTTTTTGCCGCTGAAAAACCCAGGTCTCCGGTGCAAAGGGTCACCACCTGGTAGGGAAGTTCCAGTCGTTTTAAAATGGTCTCAGCATTGTTAAGGAGGCTTTCCAGTTCAGCATAGCTGGTTTCCGGGGTGGTATATTTCACCATCTCTACTTTGTTGAATTGATGCTGTCGGATGAGTCCCCGGGTGTCCCTGCCATGGGAACCGGCCTCGGATCTGAAACAGGGGGTGTAGGCTGTAAATTTGATGGGTAATTTATCTTCGGTGAGGATTTCATCACGGTAAATATTGGTCAGAGGGACTTCCGAAGTGGGAATCATGAAATAGTCGGAATTTTCCAGCTTAAAGAGGTCCTCCTCAAACTTGGGCAACTGACCGGTACCGGTGAGGCTTTTCCGATTAACAATAAATGGGGGCAGGACTTCGGTGTAGCCATGCTCATTGGTGTGGAGATCCAGCATCAAATTAATCAGGGCACGCTCCAGCCGGGCACCGCTGCCAAGGTACAGGGGAAATCGGGCACCGGTTATTTTGGCGGCCCGGGGGAAGTCCAGAATACCAAGGGAGTCTCCGATGTCCCAGTGGGCCTGGACGGGAAAATCAAATTTTCTGGGGGTTCCCACCTGTCTTTCCAGGCGATTGTCATCCTCTGTGAGTCCTTGGGGGACATCGGGGTGGGGAAGGTTGGGCATGGATATCATGAACTGGTTGATGCCTTGCTCTATGTCTGCCAGGGCTTGATTCAGGGATTTTATGGTTTCTGACACCGTGCGCATCTCTTTGATGCTGGCATCGGCATTCTGGCCCGATTTTTTCATGGTGGCAATGTCATCTGATACCACATTGCGTTGGTGTCTTAGGGTTTCAATCTCCTGGAGAAGCTCCCTTCTTTTTTTTTCTGCCTGGGTAAAGGCATCAAAGTCAAGGGCACTTCCCCTTTTGCCAAGTGTTTTTTTTATTAGGGCTATATTTTCCCTAACATATTTTATTTCCAGCATTTCAATCCCTGTCTGTGGTATGTAAGAACTTAATTATTACTTAGTTAATTGAATCAATTCGAAAAAAATATCATGGCGGTGGAAATCAGTCAATCATTATTGAATATTGACAATTGTTTCGGGGTGTATAATATTCCAAGAAACTGTTTTGAGCGGGGAGTGTTTTATATATGCATGAGACCAAAGATAGCAAAAAAAGTATTTTAACTGAAATATCAGAACGGCTGGCAGCCTTTTCTTCTGAAGAAATGGCAAAAAAGCAGGAAATCATCGAAGAAAAATTGTTGGAATTTGCCAATTTCCTGGAAGCTGAACTGGCACTTCTTTATGTGCGCCGGGCAGGTGAAATGGCAACGGATAAAATTCTTCGCATCAGCCTTGCTGCAAGAAAGGGGATTGTCCTGCCTGCTTTTTCCGAATCCAAGCACGCCATTTCATTGTTTCGAATTAATGATCTGGATGCGGATTTGAAGAAAAGTTCATCTGATCGCATGGAGCCTAACCCGGATACCTGTAAAAAAATATCTCTGGAAGACATTGATATTGCCGTGATTCCAGGGCTTGCCTTTGATGAAAAAGGGGGCCGGATCGGGTTTGGAGAGGGCTTTTACAATCGATTAATTGCAAAACTGCCCGAGACCACCCGGAAGATTGCCATTGCCTTTGAAGAGCAGATTGTGGAACATGTTCCCATGGATTCCAGAAAGCACAATTTGGATATCATTATCACAGATCAGCGGACCATTTATAAAATATAAGTGATTGATATGCCCTGAAACCATGGTGTTTTATTTCGGATTCAGGGCCGCATCAAATCGTGTCAGATTGTCGTGTTGGCCCATGACGATAACGGTGTCTCCAGACTCCATCCGGGTATCAAAGGAGGGATTGAATATCATTTCACCGTCTTTTTTTCGAATGGCAATGATGATCAAATCAAAATCCTGCCGAATTCCAGAATCCTTGAGCATGATATTGGCCAGAGGGGCATTTTCGGCAACCGAGGTTTCTTCGATTTGGATGGCTTTTTTTTTCCGGGACAATGCAATGTCAAGAAAACTGCTGACGCTGGGCTTTAAAAGTTTTAATCCCATGGCCACCGCACCAATGTCATAGGGTGATTCCACCCGGTTGGCACCGGCTGCCAGGAGCTTACTTTTGACATTGTTGCTACCAGCCCGTGCCATGATGTGGATGCCTGGGTTGAGCTGCCGTGCGGTGAGGACCAGAAACACATTGTCCATATCTGTTGCCAGGGCTGCAATGAGATATTTTGCCTTGTGAATACCGGCTTTAATGAGAAGGGCCTCTTCCGCGGCATCCCCATTGAGGTAGGGCACTCTGTCTTTGTCCATGATGGGGTTTAATGCGTCATTTTTTTCCAGCACCACCAGGTTGGGAACCTGGCCCTTTAGTTGATCGCACAGGATTCTGCCAATGCGGCCATAACCGCATACAATATAATGATTTTTAAGTTTGTTGATACTGGTGTCCAATATTTTTCTCCCAAGGATGGATTTTATTTCCCCTTCAACGACAAATTGCATGATCACACCGGCAAGGTATAAAAAATAGCCCACGCCTGCAAAAATTAAAAAGATGGTGAAAATTCGACCCGCCGTGCTGATGCCGTTTACTTCGGAAAAACCCACGGTGCTGAGGGTGATGGCGGTCATGTATGCGGCATCAATGAAATTCCATTTTTCAATGGTCATGTATCCGGTGATGCCGATGGCAAAAATAGTGGAAGAAATGATAGCCGCCAGGATGACTTGTTGGATTTTATTCATAGTTTAAGATTTATAACGGTTACAAGCTTAAAAATCAATAGCCCATCAGTCAACTCCCCAAGCCTGAAGAGCTTGGGTTTGGAAAAGTTACGATATCATGAATATGGACCATAGAAAATTTGAAATTTTAAGACAGAATATGGTGGAAAGACAGATCATTGCCAGGGGGGTGAGTGATGCTGCCGTCATCCGTGCCATGTCCACCATACCCAGACATCTGTTTGTCAATGAAGCCCTGGCAGACAGTGCCTACCAAGATTTCCCCCTGCCCATCGGGGAGGGACAGACCATCTCCCAGCCCTATATAATTTCCGAAATGACCCAGGCCCTTGAATTAACAGAGGATGATCGGGTACTTGAGATCGGCACGGGTTCGGGATTTCAGGCGGCGGTGCTGGCACACATTGTTTTTCGTGTGTATACCATTGAACGAAACAATACCCTTTTCATGCGGACCCGCAAGCTTTTTGATCAATTGCGGTATCATAACATTGTCACCCGTTATGGTGATGGTACCCAGGGGTGGAAGGATGAAAGTCCCTTTGATGCTATTATTGTCACCGCAGGGGGGGAAGCCATTCCCCAGCCGTTACTGGATCAACTGGCCCCGGGGGGCAGACTGATCATGCCTGTGGGCGGACTGATGAGCCAGGAGCTTTTACTGGCCAGAAAACACACTCAGGGAATAACCATTGATAACCTGGGTGGGTGTCGCTTTGTCAAACTCATTGGCCAGCATGGATGGAAGGCATAACTATGTTAAAGAAAATGTACGACTGGGTACTGGGATGGGCCCATCGCCCTGGCGGGGCCTGGGCTCTTTTTATTCTCTCTTTTTGTGAGTCTTCTTTTTTTCCCATTCCCCCGGATGTGCTTCTTATTGCCCTTGCCGTGGGGGCACCGAAAAAAGCCTGGCGCTTTGCCCTTATCTGTAGTGCAGGCTCTCTTTTGGGAGGATGCCTTGGGTACCTCATCGGATGGCAGTTCATGGCGGTTGTGGGCAACGGCATAATTGATTTTTACGGCTTGGGTGACAAGGCAGATTACATAGCCGCTCTTTATAAACAATGGGATGCCTGGGCCGTTGGCATTGCCGGATTTACCCCCCTTCCTTATAAAATATTTACCATTTCAGCCGGTGCATTTGGGGTTAGTTTCCCCGTTTTTTTTATCTCATCTGCTGTGTCAAGGAGCTTAAGGTTCTTTCTGGTGGGGGGCTTGATTGCCTTTTTTGGGCCAGGTATCCAGCAATTCATTGAGCGGTACTTTAATTTGCTTGCCATTGCCTTCACCATTCTTCTGGTGGTGGGTTTCTTTGCCATTGGTTATTTGTTTTAATGGGGTTGCCATGGAGGCGTTGAAAAGTGATGGAAAAAAAATATTATATCAGGATGGTTTTGAATTTGGATTTGATGCAGAGGCTTGTAATAACTGCAATAGTCGATGCTGTCGTGGGCGTTCAGGCAATGTCTGGGTAAATACCCGAGAGATGGCCGCCATCTGCGATTTTTCTGGAATGAACATAATTGACGGACTTGGGACCTATTTTATCAAACGCCATAACCGCTTTTCCATCAGAGAAAAGGCCCTGGAGGGAGAATGGCAGTGTGTTTTTTTAGATTCCCGGGCAAAATGTACTATTTATCCGGTACGTCCTCTTCAATGTCGGCAATTTCCTTTCTGGCCCCATTTTAAAAAAGACATTTCAGGGTTAAAAGAGGAGTGTCCCGGTGTTGTCTTTGGTCCTGACATCCCATGAAAAAGCAGGTGCTGGGTGCTGGGTTTGGCGCACCTTGTTTTTTAAAAATTTATTGTGGTAAAGGATCTTGTCATGATTGTTTTATTAGAAAATAAAACTTCCGGGCAACCTCAGCAGAGCCCCCCCGAGGGGCAATAGGAACCGGCCAATTGGGCCGTGGCCCATTGCCCTTCGGGGGGGCGGTATAATACTATTTTTATTTTCGTTGTGGTGGGGGTGAACTCGGTGTGGGGATATTGTACCAGTCTTTAATGAATTGGATAAAGAGCCGGGCCAGGGGAGAGCAGGTCCGCCTAACATGGGTCGTCAAAAAAAAGTGACGGGTAAGATTCAATCCTTCTATTTCGATGGCAAAAAGACGTTTATGGCGAATTTCATCTGCCACGGCAATGGGGGAGAGAATGGAGACCCCGGCATGGCTCAGTATGGCCTGTATCACAGCGGCTGTGCTGCCAAGGGTGGCAATGATGGTTAACTGGTCTGGGTGCATGCCAGCCTGTTTCATGCCGCGGGTGATGGCCTCCCAGGTTCCTGACCCCTCTGCCCTGGCCAGAAATGGCACTGAGGTCAGTTGATTATGGTTAATTTTCTCAAGACCTGCCCAGGGATGACCAGCAGGAACAATGAGCTTCATATCATCCCTTAATATTTTTTCCTGTTCAATCTGTGGGGCCTTTGCCCTTGCCCCCACAACACCCACCTCTGCATCCCCTTTGAGCACCTTTTCGATAATTCTTGCGCTGTCCCGGGTCAGTACTGACAGAGAAACTTCAGGGTATAGCCGGTTAAAAGGGCCAATAATTCTGGGGATAATGTATCCTGCAGGGATGGTACTCCCCCCGATGATGAGGTGCCCCTTGGCATGACCCAGAAAATGGGATAGTGCCACTTCTGTCTCTTCCTGGAGTTGCAACATTTTTTGGGCATGCCCATGGAGCAACTCTCCTGCCTTGGTGGGCACGGCCTCCCTGCCCAGCCGATCAATGAGCCTGCATCCAAAATGAGTTTCCAGGTCTTTTATGTGGCTACTGACGGTGGGCTGGGAAAGAAATATGGTTTCCCCGGCCCTGGAAAAACTTTTTTCCTTTACCACACTGGTAAATACTTTCAGTTGCCACAGATCCATGGTTTCAGCTCCCCTCTAAATTAAATTTTGTTTTCATCTGGCACTTCACCGGCCCGGGAACCATACCCGTGATATCTCCCCCAAATGTTGCCACCTCCTTGATGATGGAAGAACTTGTGAAGATCCATCTTAACCCTGTCATGAGAAAAATGGTCTGGACGTTCCGGTTCAGCCGTCGGTTCATCAATGCCATCTGAAATTCATTTTCAAAATCAGAGATGGCCCTCATGCCCCGGATGATGGCAACGGCCTCCTGCTGTTTGGCATAGTCCACAAGCAGCCCGTCAAAGGCATCCACCCGGAGTCCTTTGACATTGGGAAGGCTCTCCTGGATCATTGTCATGCGTTCCTCCACGGAGAACAATGCTTTTTTATTGGGATTGTGTAATATCGCCACAATGACATTATCAAAAAGACGCAACGCCCTATGTATGATGTCCATGTGCCCGTTGGTCAGGGGGTCAAAGGAGCCTGGATAAATGGCGGTTTTTTCAGTTTTATTCATGGGACAGGGTTCCTTGATTTTGGGTGGTGCTGATTTTGTTCAGTGTGTTAAAAATGAAATCAGGGTTTTTCCATATTTCCTTTGGTCATGAATGTCAAGCCCTGTTATGGGATGGGGAAGGGGTTTCTTGATGGAATGTTCGGCAATGAGTATCCCGTCTTGGGCCAGTAATTCGTTAAGGATGCCGCTGGTCAAGGTTTCTTCAAAAAGATGTGTGCCATATGGCGGGTCCATGAATATGATGGAAAAAGGGTGTTCTTTGATTTTTTCCGGCAGAAAGGCCCGGGAAATATCATGGCAGATAATTTCACAATGCTCCTGGATACCACAGCGGTTGGCATTTTTTTGAATAAGTTCACAGGCCTCTTTTGAGGCATCCAGAAAGGTTGCCTGGCTTGCCCCCCGGCTCAATGCCTCAAGTCCCAATGCCCCGGTTCCCGCAAAAATATCCAGAATCCGTGCACCGGCAATTCTGCTTGAAATTATGTTGAATACAGATTCCCTGACCCGGTCAGATGTCGGTCTGATACCGTCGACAGACACCGTTTCAAGTCGTCTGCCCTTGCACTGTCCAGCAATAATTCTCATTCTATTTCCTGCTTTTTGGTGTTTTTTCTTTAATGGTGGCTTCCAGATAGCTCGTTTCAATGCCCGATCTTCTGGCTGCGGCCTGGATGTTGCCATTTTCAAGGGAAATTCTTTTTTTTAGAAACTCAATTTTAAATTGTTGGGTTGCCTCTTTAAGGCTCTCAATGGCAAACAGGCCGGAGTCCGCCGGGGTCTTCCCCTCAAGATTGTAGGGGTGGGGGATGTCTCCGGGAAAAAGGGTGTCACCGGGGATCATGATATGGAGTCGTTCCATCAGGTTTTTTAATTCTCTGACATTCCCCGGCCAGTCATAATGGTGCAAAAGGTCCATGGCATCTTCGTGTAGGGCTTTCTTCGAATTTCGGGAGTCCTTGGCACATGCTGAAAGAAAAATCTGGGCCAAGGTGGGGATGTCTTCTTTTCTTTCCCGCAGGGGGGGGAC
>JASFYZ010000182.1:0-15543 GCA_045046665.1 Desulfobacterium sp. | reverse complement strand
GCCACCGTTGAAGGATAGTGTTTCCCGATTTTTAAAAGGGTATGTTATTTCGGACTCATACCTTAAGTGTTGTAGCATGTGAATTGGAGATGTCTTTTTCATTATTTGTTGTGTCAATGGGCCGACGGGGGGTATTGATCAATGGCATCTATGAGAATATGCATATGGGCTTTTTCTGCCTGGGAAAGGGAAAGAAATGCCGATTTTAATGATTCATCATCGGTTTTGTATGCCACAAACCGATAAAGATCAAAGGCGTGATATTCCATATTAATGGCATTTTCAAGGATATCAAGGCCCATGGTATCACTGTCTACGGCAAGGTTGGTCAACAAATCCTCCAGGCGAATTCCCCCTTCCAGGATTTCCCCTGATAATCCTGCGTAAGTCGTTTCATAGGAAGGCACTTTGGCCGTGGCGGCTTTCAAATGAGAATAAATCAATGCCGCATGGGCTGTTTCGCCGTCCCGAACCTGTTCCATCACCGGGTTAAGTCCTAAATGAGCATAATGTTCAATGATGTGGTTGTAAAACCGGAAAGCCCCTTTCTCAAGATTCATGGCAAATAGAAGGGTCTCCTTTACCCCTTTCTCCAGATCAAAATATTCTAACTGGGGGACCTCTTTTGTTTTTTTGCCTTCCCACGCGAGCATCCCACCGTCAATATTATAGGTTTTCCGGCCGGTGTCATCAAAGAAATCCGCTGTCAATGCAGCAGCTTTTGATCTGGCTCCGTTCCTACAGTAAAATATGAGATCCTTGCCGGGCAGTTCCTCCACCCGTTCTTCAAATTCTTTTAAAGGTATGAGAATAGCGCCGGGAATGTGGGCATCCATATATTCCACGGGCTGCCTCACATCAATGAGAAGGTAGGCCTTTTCATGGGTTTGGTTTCTGTAACGTTGAAAGGCTTTAACTGACATGGTTTCCATGTTCACCTGCCGTTGCGATGTTTTGGGGTTAATAAAACGATGATCCTGTTTGGATTCGTTTTGATTTTAATGATGTTTTTCATACAAGACTCTGCCCAACAGACTGAAATCATGATGATTCCAATTTCTATTGTGGCAGCTACCTACTGCCATGCAGGTTGTATCGTAGTGAAAAGACAATGTTTCAAAAAGGCCAGACAAGGGGAATCAAGAGAGCTGAAAGGCCGATCACCATTATATTCAGTGGCATTCCAAGTTTTATGTAATCTGAAAATCGGTATCGTCCGGGACCATACACCAATAAGTTGGTTTGATACCCGATGGGGGTGGCAAAACAGGCACTGGCACCAAAGCAGATTCCAATGATAAAGGGTCTGGGGTCCACACCAAGAGAGGTGGCAGTGGACACGGCAATGGGCAGCAGGAGAACGGCTGTGGCATTATTACTTAATATATGGGTACACAAGCTGGAAAGAAGAATTACTCCCAGGAGTACTGTGTTGGGGCTCATGCCATTAAACAGCGCTAAAAATGCATTGGCATAAAGGGTGGTTGCACCGGTTTTCTGCATGGCAATCCCCAGGGCAATGGTACCCACAATTAGCAGCAATACTTCGGATTCCAGGGAACGATAGGCGTCTTTCAAGCTGACACAATGAGTGAGTGTCATTAAGAAGACACCCGTCAAAGAGCAGACAAGGATATCCGCAAGGCCCGTTGATGCACAGAGGACCACGCCCAGAAAAATAATTGCTGCCATTTTGGCTTTCTCGGTATTGACCATGGTATGGTGGATATCTTCAACCACGATAAAATCGTTGGAATTTCGCATTTTGGAAAGCTTTTCCCTGGGACAGCGTACCAGGATGGTATCACCGATTTTAAGTTTTACTGTTTTTATTTTTCGGTTTGAATAGTGGTGGCGACGGCTCCGGATGGCGATGACATTGATGTCTGGATCATTCTGAAGTTCGGTGGACAAGAGTTGTTCCCGCAATAATCCAGACAGGGGCGGTACGATCAATTCAACTATCAGGTCATCCTGGAGCCCTTGGCCAAAGGTTATGTCTTCCTCTCCATGTGCCAGTTCCAGGATCTGTTTTTTCAGGCAGGAAACAATATCTTCTGCAGAGCCCTTAACCAGCAGGATATCCTTTTCCTTGATGGTAATGGGATGTCGAACAGGATCAAATATATTTCCATTCCGGAACACTTCAATGACACCCAGGCCCAAGTTTTCCCCGGCATGTTTTATGATATTTTTTTCACCAATCAAGGGGCTGTCCGGGGAGACAATGAGTTCCGCAATATATCTGTTTGCTTTGGTTTCATCGAGTTCACACACAGGGGCAGTCCTTCCAGGTAATATTCTGGGAGATACGAAAAATAAAAAGAGAATACCAACAATTGCTATGGGAATACCCACCTGGCTGAGTTCAAACATGGAAAGGGGGTCAAACCCAAAGCCTGCTGAAAGGTCACTGATAATAATGTTGGTGGAGGTTCCGATCAGGGTACAACTGCCCGCAAGAATTGATGCATAGGATATGGGCAGTAGCAGTTTGGAGGGCGAAAAATCACATTCGCAACTTAATCCCATAATGATGGGGACAAACAAAACAACAACGGGGGTGTTATTGATAAACCCCGAGGTCAAAGCCACTGTTAAGAGAATCAAAATGGTGGCACTGGTCTTATTGCCCTTGGATAAATGTAAAATAAGTTTGCTGACAAAATCAACGCCCCCGGTGCGAATCAGACCGTGGCTTAAGAGAAACATGGCACCCACCGTGATCACAGCGGGGTTGGCAAAGCCAGAAATTGTTTCAGCAGGGGTTAATATGCCAGTGATTGAGAGGGTAACCATAATGCCCACGGCTGTCTTATCAACGGCTATCTTCTCGGTTATCAGTAAAATTAGTGCGGCTATCAAAATAGCAGAAACAAGTATGATTTGTGGGTCCAGTGTAAGCATAATCTATCCCAAAATATGGTGTACCTTTTTGTTTAAGAATATTCATAATATTAGGTTCTGTTGACATTTGGATTGTTGATCATGTCTTCCCATTTTAATATCTATAACAAAATGGATAGACTATGGGAAACGCAAATTTATTAAATGACAACTGGAATAAAACAATGAACCTTCTTTAATATTATTTAGCAAAAATTAAACCTGATGTGTGCTGTCAAAAGTTGCCGAGCCTAAAACCAAGCCCGATTTTTTGTATGGTACCCCTGGTTTAATAATTTCAATCTTAAAAAAGGTTTAAATGTTACTCTGAAAAATATGAGTGAATTGGATATGCTGGTTTTTTAAATGAGAAAAACCTTTGTTTTTATCAATTTCCCAGGTTCATTGCTTATTTTAATGGCACCACCATGAAGCTCTACTATCTTCTTTGCTATTGCAAGCCCAAGGCCCGATCCCCCATGGGTTGTTGAGCGAGATTTCTCCACCCGGTAAAATTGTTCAAAAATAAGCTCAAGATCCTCTTCAGGGATGGGGTGACCCGTGTTGGAAATTTCCAGCACGATGCCTCTGTTTGTTTTTTTGCCTTCAACAATGATAACACCGTCTTTTTCTAAATTGTATTTGATGCTGTTATCAACAAGATTAATAAAAAGGCGGTATAGTTTCTCTGAATCTCCCTGGATAAAGAGATCTTTTTCCAGCTTTTTTTCTAATCGGATGGTTTTTGATGCCAGCAGTTCGTTATAGTCCTCCAAAACATGATCCATCAGGCTTGTCATATTCACTGATTTTTTTGTAACGGTCTCCTGCTGCTCCAGTCGGGAGAGATCCAGTAAATTTTTGACCAGGTGACTCATCCTGCGTGTGGTCTGAAGCTGTCTTACCAGCCCTTTGTTTGTTAATGATGGCAGGTTGTCGCTCATGATCATCTCTTCCTGGGCCAGCATGAGACGGGTGATGGGGCTTTTAAGCTCGTGGGAGGCGTTGCCGACAAATTCCTTTTGGCGTTTAAAAGAATATTGAAGCCGATCAAACATTCTATTCAGAGAAAGGGAGAGAGCATATAATTCATCTTTATTGCCGTTCAAAGGGATTCGTTTGTGTAAGGAGTTTTTACTGATCTCTTTTGCCATGCGGGTGATGGAGACCACAGGATTAAGAATTTTCCCCGCCAGTTTATAGCTGACAATAATAATGACCAGGGTACATAACGTCAGGCTGAACACAATCTCCTGCAACAATTCAATCAACTCTTCCTCAAGGTCTTCAATGGGCTTGCCAATTCGAACTGAAACCGGTTGCCCATGGAGTTGGGTCTCTATTACCATGACCCTGAAGAGGACGTCATCCTTTTTATCTTGATCAAGCCAGACCAGAGATCTTGGGATTTTTTTCTCCACCATGTAGATGGTTTTATTGTCGTTTGGAAGAATTTTTGCATATTGGGTGAGTTCAGATTCATATAAACTATTTCCCTCATTGTCGGTGACTTTTATCCAATAGAGATCAGGATTGTAAGGCATATGGGAAAAATCGTACAGGCCATTGCTTTGTTTTGGATTTTTCATTAGTTTTACAAGGGATTGGGTCATATGCTTCATTTCGTTATCAATGAACTTGAACGGTTCTTCCATGAGCTCAAAAAAAATAAAAGATGAGAAGACAATGGTTGATAACAGGACCGTTCCGGAAATCCACAGCGTAACTTTTTTTCGTATTTTCATAATATGGATTCATCAATGATAAAGCCAATGCCACGGACTGTTTTGATGATGGAACCGTCCCCATGGAGTTTGATTTTCTTGCGCAGGTTCTTAATGTGTACATCAACAAAATTTGACATGGAAAAAGGATCAAAATCGCTTCCCCATACATGTTCGGCCATATTAAATCTTGAGACGACACTTCCCTTATTATGCAGTAAAAATTCAAGAATGGAAAATTCTTTGGCCGTTAAATTCAGTGGGATGTCGTTCTGGGTGACCCTGCGGCTTATGGTATCCAGGTGAATGGCTCCTGCTGTAAGAATGGGATCCCGCTTGCCATCTCTTCTAAGCAACGCTCTTATTCTGGCCATTAATTCAGCCATGGAAAAGGGTTTTGCCAGATAATCATCCGCACCATAATCAAGTCCTTTGACCCTGTCTTCAACATCGCTTCTTGCTGTGAGCATAAGGACTGGGGTATTTAGTTGTGCCTTTCTTATCTCCTTTAGCACACTTAAACCATCCAGGCGGGGAAGCATAATGTCCAATAAAATGAGATCATAGGTGATCTCAAATATTTTATCCAGCGCTTTTTCTCCATCTTCGGCGGTTTCTATTCGATAGTGTTTTTTTCTCAGTGACAAGCTTAACTGTTCAAGGAGTTCTGAGTCATCATCGACAATTAAAATATTCATGGGAGTCTGTCCAATATTTAGATTCAAGCATTATACGAAATTGATGATTCTTAATTTTGCAGTTGAGGCTTGTTTGAACAATGACCCCATGACAAAGCACCACCTTTGTAATCACGAATTCAGGTTCCTGTCCAGAAAATTAGATGTCACGGAATGTCAGGCTACCCACTTAAGGCGGGATATTTTCAAGGCTTTTTATGTGGATAATTAGCTTTCAGCCCCTAAAATCAAAGCTGCTAATATGGGTCTTGGTCAAGAGATCCTCATCGCAGACGCCCCAGGAACCTTTGAATGTGTAGTTATCAAAATTTTTTCTGGTACCGAGGAGTCTCCATCGCTCTATCACCCTTCATACAATCCTTACGACTCATATTCCGTTTCTCCAAAAAATATCCTGCAATTTTTCGAGCCTTTTGCAGAACTATTAAAATGAATTCTTTTATTTTGCCAATGCCTGGGAGGAGGTAACCCTGTCATCAGACCATCGGTTTAATCTGTTTCTAAGGACATAATCAGCCCCTTGGTAATATGACATCAGTTTTTTAACAAAAGGATCAACATCTTGTACATTTTTAAGTGAAGGTCTTTTTGAATTTATATCAACACGGCTGATCTTCTTACCTGGTGCCAGAATAAGCAGTTTATTTTGCTCTAATATCCCCAGTTTCTGGTAATTTGCGATGAACGCTCTTGGTTTGAAGTCCTGGGCCAGTATGTCTTTTCCAAAAAAGAAACTGTTATAGGAAAAATTCATTAACGAAAGCAGGGTTGGCGCCACATCCATCTGGCTTGACAACGTGTCTATTTCCTGTGGCTCAATATATTTGGGGGCATAGATAAACAGAGGGATATGATATCTTTTCACGGGAAGTCCCACCCGGCCCGCACTGGAGGCACAATGATCCGCCAGAACTACAAATATGGTGTCGTCAAACCAGGGTTTGTCACTTGCCTTTTTTATCAACTGACCCAGGGCATAGTCCGTATATTTTACACCGCCATTTCTGCCACTGCCATTTTTACCACTTCCGGAGGGAAGATCAATTTTTCCTGAAGGAAAGGTAAAAGGGCGATGGTTACTGGTGGTCATGATATGGAAGAAAAAAGGCATTTTTAAATCATGGGCCTTATTTGCTTCGTAAAGGGCTCGATTGTACAGGTCTTCATCTGAAACGCCCCAGGCGTTTTTAAATGTGATTTCTTCATCACTTAAGCTGGTTTGATCAACAATTCTGTACCCATTACCTGAGAAAAATGCATTCATATTGTCAAAGTATCCCCGGCCTCCATACAGAAATGCTGTGTCGTACCCCTTATCCTTGAATACCTTTCCCAGGCTGTACATATGGTCGTTATCTGGCCGCTTTACCATGGATCTGCCAGGTGTCGGGGGGATGGACAGGGTGATGGCCTCAAGCCCCCTTGTGGTTCTGGTTCCTGTGGCATAGAAATTGGTAAAGAGTTTTCCCTGTTTAAACCACTCATCCATGAAGGGGGTAATATTTTCTTGTTCTCCAAAACGTGTCAGAAACTTTGCGCTGAGACTTTCAATGGAAATTAGAATGACATTGAGTTTTTTGGGAGATTGGGACGCTTCAATGCGTCTTTTGATGTTGTACAGGCCTTTGTTGTTATTTTTACTAATTTGTCCCCCTATTTCTTTTATGAGGAGGTCTGACAGGATTTTGTCATTCCCAGTTTTATAAAATTGCTGGTAATCAAGGGTGTTGTTGCGAAAGGCTGCAAACAACTGATAGGGGCCATTTGATGCAAGTTCATTGGTATAATTATTATTAGAAAAATCACGCTGGGATTGATTCAGAAAAAATAGGGATGCGCATGGAATCAGGAGCAAAGAGATGGCAATAATCGCTCTTTGGGAGAATTCTTCCCTGACAGCCAAGGCCTTTATAAAATAAGGTCGTACCAGAAAAAAGATAGAAGCTGTTAGTATGAACAGAATGGGTAAAATCCAGAATACGGGATAGGATTCAAGGATATTATCTATGACCTCACGACGGTAAACGAGATAGTCCACTGAAATAAAATTGAATCGAACATTGAATTCATCCCAGAAAATCCATTCGGAAACGGTGGAAAAATAAAGGCCGTACAATACCAGAAAAGCAGTTATCTGTGATAAAAATCTGCCCACCATATTGTTGAGCCACCTGTTGGGTAAGAGCAGCAGTATGATAACAAAGGGAATATAAAAATAACCGATAAAGGCAATATCGTACACCAGGCCCTGGGCAAAGATATAGAGCCATTCAAATATGCCATGATCAATAGAATGCCAGGCCCTGATGAAGAGAGCAGTCCTCAACAAGGTAAAGCTCCCAAGTGCCATGATAGATATTTGAAAAAGCACGGCAAAGCGTGTTTTGGGATTTTTAAAAATTTTATTCAACATTTTGATACCTCTTCATTATTTTGTAGAAATGCCCTTAAACTTGGGGATTAAAATAGCATCCCAATCATGAAGAAACTGTGAAGATGGAGCGTTATCTTGACTAAATTTGTATCTCTGTCTATTGTGGTTTTTTTGTTGCATCATTATTGCAACGTTGCATTGCTGTATATTGGAACAAACCCACAAAAACAGGATTAAATTTATGACACGAACTGTGAAATTTCTAACACTGCTTTCTGTGCTGCTCTTGATGGCAGCAATGGCCCAGGCTAAAACCGTTAAACGTTACTCCATAGAGACGGGCATGATTGAGTACAAAGTAAGCGGTGGTGGTAATATTCTTGGAGTGATTTCAGAAACCAAGGGAAGCAACACACTCTATTTTAAAAATTATGGTGCTGTTACCCTGGAGGAACAGGAAACCACAACCACCATGTCGGGAATGGTGAGTCAGGAAGACAAAGCCCACACCATGAAAAAAATTGATAATGTTACTGTCTATGTTGTTGATTTCAAAAGAAAAAAAATCAGGAAGGGCACCGATCCCGTGGGGAGCCAATATCTTGCTTCGGGTAAAAATATGAGTGCGGACAGTGACACACAGTTACAAAAAATGGGCGGTCAAAAAATAGGAACTGAAAAGGTCCTGGGGTATCCCTGTGAAGTGTGGAGCATTCTGGGGGGCAAGCAATGGCTCTATAAAGGCCAAGTGCCTTTACGCATTGAAGCCGAAGTGATGGGCATGAAAAGTGGCATGGTCGCTGTAAAAGCAACGTTCAACAAGTCCGTTCCCGACAGTAAATTTCAATTACCTGATTACAAGATAGAAGTTTCACCCGATTATGTGTCCGAGGGGCAGGCCCTGCAACAGGGTGAGGATATGAATGAATTGGGTGCCATGATGGGGGACATGCAAGCACAGATGAATGCCAATCCGAACATGACGAAAGCGGAACAAACCGCCATGATGATGCAGATGATGAGCAACTCAAATCAAGGCATGAGCCAATTGCAACAGCAAAAAGATCAGATGCCAAAAATGCTGAAGTTGATGAAACGCATGGAAACCTGTTTGAGCAACGCATCCTCCCAGGCGGATGCGGACCGCTGTGAGGAAGAATCATCCCGCCTCGCTAAACAGCTTGAATTAGATGATGATGAGTTTAGCGACGATGAAGATCCTCTCGTGTGGAATAAAAATACGAAAAAACAGGTTCTTTCGGAATTAAAGGAAGGGATTCAAAGCATGGAACATATGATGCCATGTATTGAAAAAGCACAGAATATGATGGATATGATGAAGTGTAATCAGGGAATGTAGCGGCTTAGAACCTGTTTGAAAATTCATGGTATTCAGGCATCCTTTATTCCCAGTTCGACACCTTTACAGATTGTTTCCCCTTTTTAAAGAATCTGTCTTTAAAAAGGGGAATGTCCTTGTGAGTGTAAATGAAAGGCCGTTTTCGAAAGGCTTCCTTGCCCAGCACTGCTTCTCCCATCGGGGTTATTGATTAAAAACGCTGGTTTGCAAAGTTCCAATGTTGCGGGGAACGAGTGCAGCTTTTTGCGATCCATTTAATTTTTTATCAACGTTGAGTATCAAACAAACTGCGAATGCAGTGCCGTCATGGTTTTTTCAAGATCCGTTTCATGGACAAGGAAATAAAGCGCCGCCTTGGAGGGGCCAAAAGAGATCATCTCGATGTTGACATTCACCTCGGAAACCGCTGTAAAACAGCGGGCAGCAATGCCCCGGTGGTTGTGCAGGCCATCTCCCACCACACTGATGAGTGCCGTGTCCGTCACCTGCTCGGACTCCCGGAAAAGTCGGGGTTTCATCTCCCCTATGACCGTGTGTGCCCGGTCAATATCCTTTCGGGACAAGAGCAGGCTGATACAGGTCTGGGAGGTAACCACGGATTTGATATTAATGCCGGCCTGGGAAAGTACTCCGGCAATGTGGGCCAGAATGCCCTGGCGCAGTCCCACCCCCGAGGCATACACTTTTAATACGGCAATGTCTGTGGAGTGGGAAACGCTTTTGATCACATTTTTTGCCGACACGGCCTGTTCGGTGATGAGACTGCCGGGGCCGTCGGGGTTCAGGGTGTTTTTTATGGCAATATTAATGCCGGATTTACGCACCGGTTCCACGGTTCTTGGGTGGAGAATGGACGCACCAGAATAGGCCAGTTCCGAGGCCTCTTCGTAGCTCAGCACCGAAATCAGTTTGGCATCGGGAATCACTCGGGGGTCCGCTGTCATGAACCCTTCGGTGTCCTTCCATATTTCAAGGATGTCCGCCTTTAAAGCGGCTGCCACCACGGCGGCTGAATAGTCGCTGCCCCCCCTGCCAAAGGTGGTGATTTCATCGGATTCGCTGATGCCAAAAAATCCGGGTATAAAAACAATGGTGTCTCCGGTGATGCGGGGTAACACATTCTTCTGGAGATTTTCGGCGGTTTTCATCATATTTGCTGAGGCATCGGCAAATCTACCGTCGGTGATGATTCCGGCCTCCCGGGGCATGATGCAAAAAGCATTTTCCCCCTGGCTGTGGAGCACCCGGGATATCAATATAACTGAAAGGCGTTCCCCGTAACTGATGATGATATCCCGCATCCGAGGGGTGGCTTCCCGGGTGAAGTTGATCCCGAAAAAGTAGCGCTCTATTTTTAGAAAATGGGGGGCCAGATCCTGTTCCAAGACCTTGTAATCCGCGTTATTTTTCATCAGGTGACGGGCAAGGTTTAAATGTTCTTTCAGAATGCCATCAACAACGGACCCGATAAGCGATTCATCTTTTAATGCCGTTTCAATACCGTTGATCAGGCGGTCTGTGATACCGGAAAGTGCCGACAATACAAATACGTCACCCCGGCCCCTCTTTGCAATTAAATTTACAATACTGCGAACAACTGCCTCTCCCTTTAAACACCCTCCACCGATTTTAATAACCTTCATTGCCTTTTTGCCTTTCTAAATCCCAACATGTGCATTAAAATTTAATCGCCATAAACCCAATCATAATTTTCTATAATGGCCATGGGTAGACCTTTTTTGCAGCTGGGTTTGCCCATAACTAACATAGAAAAGGAACTCCTGGTTTACCAGTATTTTAATATAAAAAAAAGGGCGGGTTGTGAATTTTCCTGCCCGGTGGAGAAATTAAGGGGGTGTTGCTTGGGGGGCATAAATCTGAGAATGTCTCTGGAAGGTGTAAAAGGGCGAAGATTGATGGGTCGGGTTGATGGGAGATTAGATCAGGAGGGTTTGCGAACCATTCTGTTGTATGTTTTTTTAATGATTTCAAGACCATCCCGGATGTTCTTAGTCAGGGCCAGTTTCAATGCATTGGCATCGTTGTCTCGAAGGGTTTCAATGATCCTGGCGTGCTCTTTGTTGAAGCGGTGACAATCGGTCTTTTCCTGGTGGTAGCTGTTCAAAAAGGTTTCCACGGGCAGGATTAATTTTTCAACAATGCTGTGTAAATGGGGGAAATCCGCCGCCTGGTAAAGGATGTTGTGAAACTGGCGGTCCAGTGAGTAGTAATTGTTAGGGGTTTTAAACATCTCCAGGTGGAGGGCTTCCATTTCTGCCAGCTCTGACGGGGTGATGTTTTTTATGGCTTCAAGGGCCAGTCTCACCTCCAGATCCACACGAATATCATAGATATGAAGAATCTCTTTTTGCTTGGGAGGCGTTGCCACAATGGCCCCCTTGTAGGGGATGTTTTTTACCAGACCCGATCGATCCAGTCGCATCAATGCCTCCCGGATGGGTCCCCGTCCAATGCCCATTTCAGCTTCAAGGTCGGAAAGAATCAGGCGGGTCCCGGGGAGCTTGTCTCCGGTCAGTATCTTATCCCGGATTTCTTCATAGGCCTTTAAGGACTTCATGGAAGACTTCTTTTCTGCCAAGGGGTTTTTGCTCCTTATTCTTGGGTAGGTGGTCGGTTGTCTTTGCATTGGGGTAATGGCAGTAGCCCCGTTTTTTGTTTGTCTCCTGATGTAATCTTTGATGCTAAGGAGTACTCATTTAAAATAGATCGAATCACTATTTACCATTTGATGGGATTTTGTCAAGCGGCTTTCCCTCTTTAATCACCTGAACAATTTCCGTGGCAAGTATTTCTGCCGCGTCCATGGTTTCAATGGGCAGCTCCCCTTTAAGGGCACTGAGTTCTGTGCAGGCAACAATGGCATGCTCCGCTTTCTGGGCCAGAAGATGGGTGCACACCTTGGCATATTCTTTTAAAACGGCCTCCCCCGTGTTCCCGGCTTTAACGCTTTTGATCACCTGGAAAAGAATCTCCTGGTGGTGGGCATCGGGGTAGATGGGGGTGATGTTCAGATTTTCAAATCGTTGCTGGTAAAGTCCTGTGATGCGTATGGCCGGAGATGCCAGAATTCCCACTCTGGAACTTTGGGGATGGGCCGTGGTAACCTGTTTCACCACCAGATCAATGAGGTTTATCACGGGGATGTCAACCGCCTTGTTCACATTATCGTAATAAAAATGGGCGGTGTTACAGGGGATGACCAAAAAATCAGCTCCCCAGGCTGCCAGACGTTTTCCCATGTCTGCCATGCAGGGACCGGGGCTTTCGCCACCGCCTTCAATGATGGCCTTGATACGGGAGGGGACCTTTGGATTGTTGTCCACGATGCAGCGAATATGGTCAATGTCGTCCAGAGCCGGTGTGAGGCGGATAATCCGTTCCATGAGATCCACGGTGGCTTCAGGTCCCATGCCCCCCAGAATGCCCACTACTTTTTCGTTGGTTTGTGTCATCGGATGATACGTTCCTCAATTATTTTAAACGATTCTGCACCATAATAACACCTACGGGCAGCCTTCAGGGGCGGCATAGCACCATTTTCAATCTTTGTTGTGTCGTTGAACGACATGACTGTTATATGAAAGTCCCGGCAAACGAGGCTGCCCCTACATTGTGGACAACCCCAGAGGGATTCTCAATATTCGTTGTGTTCGTCAGGACATGTGGATTATAATAAAATCACCGCCCGAAATTTTTTTGTTTCGGACGGGGAAGCAGGTTTTATCTAAAAGTGTCCATGTATGCATACAGTGCCGGAGATCCGCCGGTGTGGAGGAAGAGCACATTGGATCCCTTGGGGAAATGTCCTTTTCTAACCAGATCAATGAGGCCTGCTGCTGCCTTGCCGGAGTATACGGGATCAAGCAAAATGGCTTCTTTCGTGGAGAAGAGTTTCACCGCTTCCACCATGGCATCGGTGGGGATGGAGTATCCCGGTCCCACATAGTTGTCAAAGCAGACAATATCTTCCCGGGCCACACCGCCTTTTACACCTACTTTTTTTGCGGTCTCAACGGCCAGATTGTTGACGATCTCCTCCTGGACATCCTTGGGCCTGGAGACGTTTATACCTGATACGGGGATGTTGGCGTTGACACCGGTGATGCCCACAACCATTCCGGCATGGGTACCGGCGGAACCAGAGGGTACCACAATATGGTCAATGCTGAGATGCATGTCATTGAGCTGGTTCATGGTCTCTTCGGCACAGACCACATATCCCAGAGCACCAATGCTGTTGGAGGCACCACCAGGGATGATGTAGGGGGTTTTGCCCTCTGCCTTGAGGGCCGCAGCTTTTTTCTCCATCTCGCCCATCATGTCGGATCCAGCAGGCATAACACCAATGGTTTTCACACCCAGAAGTTCAAAGAGAAAGTTGTTGCCGCTGCCTGTTTCCTTGTAAGATCCCTTGACCCGTTCTTCAAGGATAAGATGACAATCAAGCCCTTCCTTGGCAGACCAGGCGGCTGTGAGACGGCAATGGTTGGACTGTACGGCACCGCAGGTAATGATGGTGTCGGCATCCTTTTCCATGGCATCAGCAATGCAGAAGTCCAGCTTACGGGTTTTGTTTCCACCGGCGGCACCGGGGAGAAGGTCGTCTCTTTTGATGTAAAGGTTCACATCACCGCCCAGGGCTTTGCTCAGGGCAGGCATGGCTTCGAGGGGGGTGGGGGTGGGTACATAGTGTCTTCTGGGAAATTGGGTAAAATCCATTTGTCTCTCCTTGGAGTTTTGTATTAACAGGCCAGGCCTTTGCCCGGCACTGTTTTGTTTGTATCTTAAATTATTATGTAACGGCTCTGTTTTGCTATATCCCTGTACAACTCTGGGATAGGGTTTAAAAGGGAGCAGAAAGGGTGTTTTGCCTTTTCAACAGGTGGGATGAACTCCGCCTACCTTTGAGGGGCAAGACCTTCTATTCTTTATTAGAGCTGAAAGATCGCCTCCACTTCCAGAGCTGCGCCCAGGGGCAGTGCCGCCACCTGAAAAGCGCTTCTGGCCGGGAAGGGCTCTTTAAAATATTCAGCGTAGACGCCGTTAACCGCCTGGAAATTATTGATGTCCGCCAGAAAAACAGTGGTTTTTACGGCATTGTCCAGGGTGGTGCCAGCTTCCGCTGCAATGGCCCCAAGATTTTTAAAAACAATGTGGGCCTGGTCTTCAATGGAAACGTCGGGAATTTTTCCCGTGGCCGGATCAATGGGCAGCTGGCCCGAGGTAAACAAAAGAGTGTCCGTGGCAACGGCCTGGGAATAGGGACCGATGGCTGCTGGGGCCTTGTCTGTGCTGATGGTTTTTTTAGACATGGTATTTCTCCACAATTTAAAACTTCAGTTGATGGTGTGGCCGGCAAAAAATGTCGACCTTTATTTGGGCATCCCATGGGGACCATATGAAAGATGCCTTTATTTTAAAACTTCTTTGGCAACGGCGTCTATGATTTCAATGATGACACCGCAATCTTCCAGGGAAAAGGTCAAGGGGGATTCGCATGTCACACATCACGGCAAGGATGCGGTTGGTGTAGTTGGGGATCATTGTTCTGCCTGGGAGACAAGATCAACGGCAACGGTCATGGCATCGGCGGTTTTGTCGGCAATGATGGCAGATTCCGTGGGGCCGGCAAAGATGTCAATGGTGCACCTGCCCGACGAAGAGAGAAGGGCCTTGGCTTCGGCCACATAGGCATTGCCGGGGTTCACAAGGATATTGGCTAACTTGCCGGTGAACAGTCCCAGAGCCATGGTGGTAATGGCCTGAACGCCACCCATCTTAATGATGATATCTGCACCGGCTACCTCCAGGGCGTAGACAATAGCAGGAGCGATGGAATCACCCCGGGGCGGGGAGCAGGCAATGACCGCCTCCACACCTGCCGCTTTGGCCGTGGCAACACTCATGATGGCCGAGCAGGCATGGGCAAACCTGCCGCCGGGAACGTAGCATCCTGCCACATCCATGGGAATGATCTTCTGACCCAGGCGCACCCCGGGAGGGTCTCATGCTCAAATTTGGTGAGGCAGTTGCGTTGGGCTTTGGCAAAGCCCGTGACCTGGGTATGGGCAAAGCGGATATCCTCTTTCACCGTTTCTGGAACGCTGGCAATGAATTTTTGCTTTTTCTCGTCACTGAGGATGAAGTCGCCCTTCCAATTATCAAATTTCAGAGCCAGTTCCTGAACGGCAACTTCGCCCCGGGCTTCAATGTCCGCTAGAATGCCTTTGACAATGCCACGAATTTTTTCGGTATCTGAGTCGGCTGTTTTAAGGGCTTTTTTAAGGTATTCCATTTTGCTCCCCTTTGGCGGATGGGTTTTCTTGGTGTTGATGGCCACCACGTTATGAGTTTACATTGAAACATGTGTCTGGCAGGTAATGATGCCCGAAAGCTTCAATGAGGTTTGTTTTTGTTCAATTTCATTTTACAGGTTTCACAGTAAAGATTTTTTTTAAGGTCGTCAATCTTTTTATAAAA
>JASFYZ010000181.1:0-16204 GCA_045046665.1 Desulfobacterium sp. | reverse complement strand
CAATTTTTTTCATACCAAAAATAAACGCTGTAATTACAAGTAGCTATCAACAACACAAATTCAGCATCCGTATAAGTGGCCCATCTTATGATCAACCCCTTTCTTTTCAAAAAGTTTGGGGACGATCAAAGATCAACCTGCCCCATGATCTTCTCCAGAATCACCATGGTAATCATGTAGGTGGGCCGTATCCCCTCCATGCCCATGGCCCCGGCGGCCAGGGTATTCCCGGTCATCAGGGGATTATCCGAGGCATAATAGGCATATCGCACCGGCACGCCTGGCAAAATATTGCCCTTGATCACCGATGCGTTGATGGCCTTGTGGTAATGCCCCCCTTCCATCTCCAGCCCCACGGCATTCCAATCGGATTGAAACATCCTAAGGACATCTTTATTTTGCAGGGAAGTTCCCAGCACCGTGGCCATGGTACCTCTGTGAACGGTGATACCCGCATCAAAATCTTCGGAGGTCAGATCATTGGCAAACAGGTAATTATCCGAGGTCCCTTCCAAAACATGGGCCGTTGCCAGCATGATATCCCCTTTTTCACCGGTGAGGGTCCCCGCTTTTCCCATGATGGAGATGGAGGCAAGGTTCAATGGCCAGTTTCCAGAACGGTCTTCTCCGGGTTTGAGCAATTGTTCCATCAACTCAAAGGCCTGGGCCCCAAAAGCATAATCCATGACAAGAATCACCGGCATCTGTTTTCCAGACAGGGTGGATTTCAATTTCAGCCCGGGATGGCGTGGTATATCCACCCGCGTGGCCGTATCAATGAGCTGACAATGGGTGTGGGAACCTGATTCATCAGGCAATTGTACAAGCCCCCGGTCCGCAGCAAAGGCCTGGATGGTCTGGGTTTCATTTTTAATAGAATTAAAAAATTCATAGATATCAGAATCATCCATGGCCGGATTTTTCTGTACCAGTGCCCCATACCCATACAACACATTGACAACGCTGTGTAAATTGGCACTGACAATGTGCAGGGGACGATTCTTCAGACCCAGTTCCGCCAAGCGATTTTTGATTTTACCTGCCCATACCTTACCATACTTCTGATGGCCGATAATACCCATCAGAGAGGGGGCAAAATAAATCACCAGGGCATTTTCCCTGGCCACTCCCTCATTTTCAATGCGTTTGGCCAAATGATAAATCAAGGAGAAAAGACCTGTATTGCTCTGGGATTCAATGCGATTCTTTTCCAGATATTCATAGGTCTCACGGGTTTCATGGTAGGGTCGTCCCAGAATAATGCTCAGGTTCCACAGGGCTGAATCCAATTCCCCCATGGTCAAATCACCAATGCGATCCACCACCTTTTCAAGACGTTCCCATTCAATGCGGATGTTTCCATAATCATCGTGCATTTTAAGATAAATCTTCTTGGCCTCAATATTGAGAAAGGTCATGTGGGTGATGATGTCGTATATTTCACTGATCCCCCGGGAAACAATAAAACAAAATTCATAGTCACTGATCTGATAGGAAACCCGTCTTCTTTTCAAGGGTTCAGCGCGTTTAAAGGGGGTGTCTTCAAATTCATCCTCATCGGTGAGAATAATCTTGGTGCCTTTTTCAACGCCCTGGGGAAGGCGATCAATGACATATTCAAGCCCTTTTAATTCCACCACCTTTGCATCGTTCATGGTACCGTAGATTTCCGGACTCAAATCCCTTAAACACCCCTCAAGGGCCTTGCCGAATCGACCGGAAGGACGATAAAACCCCCTGATAGCAAGGGAATCTGTAATGGTCTTAAACTCCCGGATGGCGACCCGGGCCCGCTGGGATTCTTTTAAATTTTCCATTCACTCTCCTTTGCCTTCCAATGGTCAACGGCTCCATTTCCAGATGGAATTTCACCGGCTCAAAACAGCGACCCTCAACAGCCGACAACCATAAAACCGAATTGTCGCTATCATACCATACGGATAAAACCAAGTCTTTAAATTTAACGCAGAAGTTTATCAAGGAGATTGTGTCCAACTGGATGGAATTTTTCTGGTGACCACGGGGCATACGGATCAATAAGCATGAAAACGACCATGATGAAGGATTTGCAAGCGGGTATTCAAATAAAAAGCCGAGTGGCAGTCATTCCAAGGGGTAAAATGTGCAACTTATTTCAGAGGAAGGTGATGGGTATTTGCCCATCTTGTCAGCAAAATAGCGGAGAGGCGTTATCGGACCATGGCACAGAAGAGTACCATGGCCCACATAAAAAAATAATTTTAAAGATTAAGCCGTACCCAGTTCATGTCCTTGAGCAGGTCTTTGGTTATTTGAATGATCTCCTTGTTGTCCGCCGGTTTTTCAATAAAGGCATCTGCACCGGCTTCCATGATCTCAGACCGATTTTCCTTGGTGCTGTATCCTGTGAGAATCAAAATTTTGATGTGTGATGTGGACTCATTGGATTTCAGAAAACGACACACCTCAAACCCATCCATTTTCGGCATGACAAGGTCAAGGATAATCAGGTCGGGATTAAATTCTTTGGATTTCACCCCGGCCTCAAAGCCATTCAGTGCTGTCTGAACTTCACATTTTTTCCGGGTGAACAGCTTTTGCAATCCCTGGACAATGAGAGGTTCATCATCAACGATGAGAATTCTGGGGGATGCGTCCAACTGCCGGCTGATGTATTTAATGCCATTGCCCCTGAGTGCATCTTCCAAGTCACTTTTGGCAATTCGATGATGGCCACCGGGGGTTACAAAGCTTTTGATTTTACCGGCCTTGACCCAACGCCACATTGTCATCCGGGTTACACTGCAAAATTTTGCCGCTTGGGGTATTGTTAGAATTTCAGTATTCATATCGCTTATTTCCTCTTCTGTTAAAATTTATAAAAATTAAGACATGCTTCATTTTCAGCACATCTGTCTATTAGCCTTTATGGCTCACTACTTTTGGGAGTTACCCCCACAACCTGTCTCACATACCTTGTCACATATTTGGGGCCACCATGCGTTTAAAGGCATTGATCAGCCCATTGGTGGATGAATCATGGCTCGTCACGGGATTCGGGGTTCCCAGTTCCGGAAAAATTTTCCGGGCCAGATTTTTACCAAGCTCCACCCCCCACTGGTCAAAGGAAAAAATATTCCATATAACCCCCTGGGTAAAGATTTTATGTTCATACATGGCAATGAGACTGCCAAGGGTCTGGGGGGTCAATTGTTTAAATAATATGGAATTGGTGGGACGGTTTCCCTGGAACACACGATGGGGGGCCAGTGCTTCCAGGGTTAACGGATCCCCACCGGCATCTTCCATCTCCCGGAGCACCGTCTGTTCATCCTTTCCAGATAGAAGCGCTTCGGTCTGGGCAAAAAAATTGGACAACAAAATTTCATGGTGCTGGCCCATGGGGTTGTGACTCAGGGCCGGTGCCAGAAAATCTGCCGGGATCATGCGACTTCCCTGGTGAATCAGCTGATAAAAGGCATGTTGCCCATTGGTGCCGGGTTCCCCCCAGATAATGGGCCCTGTGTGGTAAGAAACCTTGTTGCCACTGCGATCGGTACTTTTCCCATTGCTCTCCATGTTGGCTTGCTGAAGATAGGCCGGAAACCGATGCATGTATTGATCATAGGGTAATATGGCTTCAGTGTGGGCACCAAAAAAATTATTATACCAGATACCGATCAGGGCCAGCACCACGGGAATATTTTTTTCAAGGGGAGTGGTGCGAAAATGCTCATCCATTTCATGGGCACCCCGGAGCAACGCTTCAAAATGGTCGTATCCCACATAGCAGACAATGGAAAGGCCAATGGCGGACCACAGGGAATAGCGCCCCCCCACCCAGTCCCAGAATTCAAACCGATTGGCAGGGGAAATACCAAAGACTTCCACCGCCGCCGCATTGGTGGAGATGGCCACAAAATGTTTTTCAATGTGCGCCTCATCCCCGGCATGAGTCAAAAACCATTTCCGGACGGAATGGGCATTGGTCATGGTCTCCTGGGTGGTGAAGGTCTTGGATGCCACCAGGAACAGCGTGGTTTCAGGATCTATCTTTTTCAATGTTTCTGCCAGATGGGTACCGTCAATATTAGAGATAAAATAAACGCTCACCCCTTTTCTGGCAAAGGGGGTAAGACATTCTGTCACCATGAGGGGCCCCAGATCAGACCCGCCAATGCCAATATTGACAAAGGTATTGATGGGCTTTCCCGTGTATCCCCTCAGTTTACCCGAATCAATGTCCCGGGAAAATTGTTTCATTCTCGATAAAACCCGGTTCACTCCGGGCATCACATCCTCTCCCTGCAGCATCACAGGGGAATTGCCTTTGTTCCTCAGGGCAATGTGAAGCACTGCCCGGCTTTCCGTTGTGTTAATCACATCCCCGGAAAACATTTTATCAATGGCCCCGGACAGATCCACCCGCCGGGCAAGGGTCATGAGCAGTTCCAAGGTTTGTTCTGTGATAATATTCTTGGAAAAATCCACCAAAATATCGTTGAAGCGGAGGGAAAAGGCATGAAATCGCCGAAGATCCAGGGAAAAAAGATCTTTCATGTGAACAGACTTCATCTCCTGGAAATGTAATTCCAGTTGTCGCCATTCATCTGTCTGTATAGGGGATATGGTATTAAGCACAATACCTCGCTTTAAATATATTTTATTCGTAAATATTCGGTCAGCACCCCATATTCACCTATTTGGGCCTACTCACATAGCATTAGTATGCTACGCAGTCCCAAATACGCGAATATGGGGCACTGGCCAAACATTTACATTACCAATCCGAATATTTACTTTTATTCACTGGACAATCCAGTTAAGTGGATGGACGAAAGTTTCTTCCTGTTAGTATTTTGAATACTACCCATTATCAATGGTAATTATTTGATGATCAATAGGAAAAAATTTATGTCCTGCCACTTATCTGAACCAATAATCGGGGTAACCCACAAATCCAGAGTCCATCAACTGCAAAATTGGGGAACATCCGTTCATACAAATGCTTATATGAAACAACAGTGAAGAGATGTCCTGGAAGCACACACAACAACCATGGGCAGTACCATCCTTTTTGCTGTTACATTTAACCACACATCCTTTATAATTTCAACATGTTATTGAAAAATAATTGATTTTTTTCAAAACTCCTTGAATTTACAACATAAAATACAATAAAAAACCAGCACAAAACACAGGTTATTTGGGGCCTATGCATGTAGTAACCATCTATTTTAAAACCGCTCTCTCTGGATCAAAGCAATCAGTCCACAGGGCACAGGCAATGGTGATTGTACTTTTTGCAAACCCAAAGCGTCATTTATCGATAAAAGCACAACATTCCAATTGATGATCCCCGGTCTTTTTACATGAAAAAGCAGGAATTGGGCACTTGATTCGGGTGCATTCTCATTTTTCCGGCCGGAAGTTTCATTAGCGATGGGGGTCAGGCTTGCCTGAAAATCAGATCCATAGAATGGTATGATGATGCCGAGAAAATACAAATACACCCGAACCCACGCAACCCTCAGGTCCCAATAAAATCCTTACGATTAATTTTAAATTTTTTTAACTTGTAATGAAGCGACTGGGGGGAAATACCAAGCATCCTTGCGGCCCCCGCTGCATTACCGCCACTTCTTTGCAGGGCCTTACACAGGGAATGGTGCTCGTTTGCATTTTGAATATCTGAAAGGCTGGGGGGTCGCTCCCCCGGACCAACAGACCCCGGTTCAGTCAGGTGCTCATGCCCCCCATGACCCCGGGGGACCAAGGGGTCAATGGCAGGCAAAGCGGTTCCTTTGCTTCCAGAATTATCCAGAGAATTAAGCACATGGATCGGCAGATGGCTCAACCGTATTAACGTTTCCCCGTTCACCATATTCATGGCCCCCTCAATGACGTGTTCAAGCTCCCGGACATTGCCCGGCCAGTGGTAAGCTAAAAAAAGAGTGTCCACCCGACGGGAGAGCCCAGTGACACGTTCTCCCAGGGAATTGTTGAATTTTCGGATAAAATGAATCACCAGCAGATCTATATCATCCCTTCGCTCCCTCAACGGTGGAATCATGATAAACACAACGCCCATGCGATAAAACAAATCCTGCCGAAGGGAACCGGATTCAATGATTTCCCGGGGATCTCTGCCCACGGCACTGATAATTTTAATATTAAGAGAAACTTCCTCCAGAGAACCGAGACGACGCACTCTCTTTTCTTGAACAACCCTCAAAAGTTTGGCCTGAAGGGTGATGGGCATGGAGTCGAGCTCATCTAAAAAAATAGTACCGCCATTGGCCTGTTCAAACAAACCCGATTTTTCAATGGCGCCGGTGAATGCCCCCCGGGAGGTACCAAAAAGAATTCCTTCCAAAAGATTTTCCGGGATGGCAGCGCAATTAATGGGAATAAATTTATGTCCAGAACCCCTTCTATGGTTATGTATGGATTGAGCAAACAGCTCCTTACCGGTGCCGGTTTCTCCAGAAAGCATTATGGGAGAAGGAGAATCACAGGCCATTTTTGCCGTCTTCACCGCATGGAAAAGCCCCCCGCTTTCCCCCACCATATCTGAAAAGGTGTACCGGGTACCATTTCCCTCCCCCCGGGAAACCTTACCGGGTTGTCCAGAGGAGATAAGGGTTTCCAGCATCTGGTAATCCTTTGTAAAACTGATGGCCCCCACCACCTCTCCTTCCTTGAAAAGGGGGAATACATTACTGATTACATTGGACATTTTCCCCAGGCGAGTACGGTACATGAGCACCCTATTTTTGATGGCTTTGCCAGTTCTGATACAGGACATGGTGGTGGAACCCCTTGTATTGAGTTGGTAAAGCTCCGTAATTTTTTTTCCCAAGGCATAGTCCATGTCAAGATCATCAATTTTTGCCATAGCCTTATTGTAATACAAAACTTCTCCATGGACATCGGCAATGATCACCCCTTCATGCAGATCATTTAAAATCAAAAATGCGTTGGCGTTATCCGTGACACCCAATTTTTTTTGCAACAGATGAATATCCAAGCTCATTCAGACTCCTTATGAAAGGTAAATAAAAAAATTTTTACATACCTATTACAGCCATTCATGGAATGTCAAGTTAAAAGCATTTTTCCGTAACCACCTTGATATTACAAATCATTTTGTAAAAACATGATTTAATCACCCCGGGCATTCCCCCTCTGATCCCCCCTGCAGCCCCCCGGACTGCTGAAATAAAAATCAAATTTATTTAATTTCATTAAAAATAGTAATTTTTTTCCCAACGAATAAGACGATTCATTGGCCCCATGCCAATTCACCCCCGGATACTTTTATTCACGCCCCATGGGGCCAATGCCCTATAGTGACACAATTCTTGTCATCAGAACTCAATATTTTATAAAGAATGGCATACTTATTGCTTTTCTAAAACAAGACGGTAACGGGCTTGCCCCAACAAACAAAGGAGACATTCAATGACAAAGAACAGCCCCATGGACGAATTAAAATTCACACCCACAATGAAAATTCTCAACGAGGAGCAGATATCATCCATTCACCAGGCAACCCTGGAGGTGCTGGAACGAACGGGTGTCGCCATGACACACCCCAAGGCCCTTGAGATACTGGATGGTGCCGGTTGCAGGGTGGATTCAAACCGGGTTTATTTTCCACCAGAGCTGGTTGAAAAGGCCATATCCACGGCTCCGAAAGGTATTAAACTCGGTAACCGAGATAACTCCAGCAACATCACACTGGAGGGTGCCAACACCTACTTTGGTGCCACCATTGACTGTGTGAACCACCTTGATCCCGACACCCAGACGGTGAGTGAATGTCAAAGCGACCATGTCATCGGCATGGCCCGACTGTGTGACTCCCTGGACAAGTATGACTGGACCATGACCCTGGGTATTGCAAGAGATCTGCCGGAACATATCCAGGACAGAGGCGTGGCCCGTATTGCCCTGGAACACTGTAGCAAGCCTGTCATCGTCTCCTGCAATGATGCTGAAAGCTTAAAGGAAATTTACGAAATGGCACTCCTGTGCCAGGGGGGTGTTGAAAACTTCAACAAGGCTCCCATTCTTGGCACCCTGAACTGCACCATTTCTCCGTTGAGCCACGATGATCATCTGGTGGGCAAAAATATTTTTGCCGCTGAAAAGGGGATTCCTATTGTCCATTACTCCGGCATGCAGTTGGGGGGCAGTTTTCCTGCCACCCTTGCCGGCGGCATCGTCATGGGCAGCGCAGAATCCCTAAGCGGTCTTGTCTTGCAACAGACCATCAACCCCGGTGCGCCCTTTGTATTCGGCTCTTTTATCACCATAATGGATATGAAAACCACTGTATTTTCCTATGGTGCCATTGAGATGGCCATGATGGTGGGGGGCATGTCCCAGCTTGCTCAGAGATATAACCTGCCATTTTTCAGCACAGCGGGCTGCACCGATTCGAAAAGCGTGGATGCCCAGGCAGCGGCAGAAGGCAGCCTTCAGGATCTGATCATGGCCACCGTGGGGGGCGGACTTGTACATGATACCCATTGCTGGCTGGACCATGGCAGCATCCTTTCTCCGGCCCACCTGGTCATGGGACAGGAGATACTGGGCCTGGTAAAAAAATTCACCAAGGGAATTGATGTTTCCCCAGACACACTGGCATTGGATGTCATTGATAAGGTGGGCCCCGGCGGCACATTCCTGATGGAACCCCATACAATGAAAAACTTTAAAAGCGTTCTGTATCCAGAACTGTTCCAGCGCACAAAGGCCCAGGCTCCGGGCACCTCCCTGGAAGAGACCTTTGATGACCGCCTGCGCGCCAGAACCCTTGAACTGATGAAAACACCCCCGAAAAACACCCTCCCAGAAGAAATTATCCGTGAATTTGATCTTCGACAAAAAAAATGGGGTGACCTGTAAGCGTTTTTTCGACATTTCCAACCTTGGGGGGGGGCTGAATGATTCATGCCCCCTTCCGGATTTTGAATCAAAATGGCTGCGCTCATTCTTTTAAGTTGACTGATTTCCGGGGCTTGGTTATAACTTTGCACATCCCGGTCAAGGGGTGGTTCCACCAACTGTCCCGTGTGGCCGATGTTGTGGGCAAGCCCCCGACAAAAAGATCATCGAGTTAAAGAGGCTTGTCATATGGATACTCAGTCATACAATAAACATCTTTTTCATTTTCTTCACACCTCCCCCACCCCCTTTCATGCCGTGGCCAATACGGCCGATGCCCTTCGTAAAAAAGGGTTTACCAAACTTTTGGAAACCGAGCCATGGCACCTTGAAAAAGCGTCTGGTTATTTTATTGTTCGCAATGACAGCGCCATCATTGCCTTTTACACCGGAGATCTTAAGCCATGGGAAACCGGCATCAAACTGTGTGGCGCTCATACAGACAGCCCCTGTCTTAAAGTAAAACCCAGGCCGGAGCTACAGAACAACACCATGACGCGCCTGGGCGTGGAGGTTTATGGTGGCGCTCTCTTGAACACCTGGTTTGACAGGGGCCTGAATCTGGCTGGCAGACTTGTCCTTCGCTGCCGTGGAAAAAAAGGCATCCCCTATCTTGCCAGTGGGCTCATTAATATAGATGCACCCGTGGCGGTTATCCCCTCCCTTCCCATTCACCTGGACCGGGAAGCCAACACCCAAAAAACCATTAATGCCCAGGTGGACATGCCGCCCCTGCTTTTAACCGGAGATTTTTCAAAACCCGGGGCACTCAATGAAGCATTACTCAACGCAGGAAAACATATTCCCGATGCGGACCATGAAATAGAGGAGATCATGGGATTTGATCTATTTTTTTCAGATGCCCAGCCACCCTTTTATACAGGTCTGAACAAGGAGATCATCTCGGCCCCCCGCCTTGACAACCTTCTGTCTTGTCATGCGGCCCTTGAAAGCCTTCTTCTTGCCCGGGGAACCCCCCCCTGTCTTGCCATCCTTGCCGACCATGAGGAGGTGGGAAGTGAGACCCCTGCCGGTGCCAGGGGCTCTTTTCTCACAGACACCCTGACCCGAATTGTGCCGGACACAGAACAGCGACTCCGAACCTTTGCCCGATCCTTCATGATTTCTCTGGACAATGCCCATGCCCTGCACCCGGCCCATACCGAGCGCTACGATGCCGGTCATGCCTGCCTTCTGAACCAGGGCCCGGTACTAAAACTCAACGCTGCCATGCGGTACGCATCGGATGCGGTGTCCACCGCACTGTTCCGGCAGTTATGCCAGGAGGCCAGCGTTCCCATGCAAGCTTTTGTCATGAAAAGTGACATGCCCTGTGGCAGCACCATTGGCCCATCTATCTCCTCTGCCACGGGAATTAAAACCGTGGATGTCGGGGCTCCCACCATGGCCATGCATGCCATCAGGGAACTCACTGGAGACACAGATCCCCACTCATTGTTCAAGGTCTTGAAACAGTGGTTTACCACCGGCGCTGAACCGCTTTTATCCTTGACATAAATTCACAGTATGGTTATACCGCTTAGATTAATGTTTCAACTTTCGGAACTGACCGATTGACGTGGGTCCAGACCTGTATTTTTGTATTTTTTGCCGGGTCAATAGGGTGTTTATTGACAAAGCGCAAAGCAAAACTGCCCCTCCCTACACTGGGTCTCAGGTCCGAAAGCTGAGTTCATGTGAGACATAAATGAACCACTAACAAAACAGCCTTGCAGGCCGGCGTAGTTACGGAGTAAAATATTAGAATATGGATTTCAACCGCAAGCTTGAAAAGAATAAAAAAGAAATCATTGATAAATGGTTCCTTGTAACCATCAATTCCTATCCCCAGGACACTGCCAAATTTTTTGGAAAATTAAAAAATCGATTTGACAATCCCGTGGGAACTGCCACTGCCCAGTCCCTTGAAGAGACCTTTGATCTTATGATCCAGAAGGAATTTAATGCCGATAAAATTGAAACGGCCCTGGATTCCATCATCCGCATCAGAGCGGTTCAAGATTTCAGTGCATCCCAGGCAGTGGGCTTTATTTTTGAACTGAAACAAATTATAAAAACCGTCTTGAACGAAGACAGGGACAGTGCCTTTGATGCAAAGATAGATCAAACCGCCCTGGCCGCATTCAACCGGTTTATGAAGTGCAGAGAGAATGTATTCCTTTTAAAGGCAACCGAATCCAAAAGGCGGATTCACAGAGCCTTTGAAAGGGCAGGCTTAGTAACAGAGCTCAAGGAAGAGACACTTCTTGGCTCGAACGAATCTTAAACAGGCTGTCACAGAAACATATGCTTCTGAAACAGCCGAAACAGTGAGGTGGTTAGAATATGAATCAAAAGTACATGGTGCCCCTGGCAGGCGTTTTGCTGCTTTTTCTGCTGGCTTATGCAGGGGTTGAGGGAGCCGGTATGCAGTGGTTCTTCGGAATAATAGTCCCCTATGTTGCGGTTATCGCCTTTGTTGGCGGTTTTATACACCGTGTCATGGGATGGGCTGGTTCCGCAGTTCCCTTCCGGATTCCCACAACCTGTGGACAGCAGAAATCGCTTCCATGGATTAAACACAACTGTATTGATAATCCTGATAAGGCATCAGGTGTTTTCATTCGTATGGTTCTTGAAATTTTTCTCTTCAGATCCCTGTTTCGCAATACCAAAGCGGCCTTTAACAGGAACGAAAAAAACACACTGACCTATTCCTGGGAAATTTTCCTGTGGCTGGGTGCCCTGGCCTTTCATTACTCATTTCTGGTGGTGATTATCCGGCACCTGAGGTTTTTTATGGACCCGGTACCCTCCTGCCTTAAATTCCTGGAGTTTTTTGACGGCATTATCCAGATAGGACTCCCCGGTTTGTTTGTCTCCGGCGCGGTACTTCTGCTGGCAACCCTTTTTCTGCTGGCCCGACGTGTATTTGATGCAAAAGTCAGTTACATCTCCCTGGCAGCTGATTATTTTCCTCTTTTTCTCATCATCGGCATTGCCGCTTCCGGAATTGCCATGAGATATTTCACCAAGGTGGATATCGTCGGCATCAAAACATTTACCATGGGCCTTGTCACCTTTCATCCCGTCATTCCCGATGGTGTGGGCGGACTTTTTTATGCCCATATTTTTATGGTCAGTGCATTGCTCGCATATTTCCCGGTAAGTAAACTCATGCACATGGGTGGCATCTTCCTGAGCCCCACACGAAATATGGCCAATAACAACCGTGTCAAAAGACATATTAATCCCTGGAATTATGCTGTGGACATTCATACCTATGAGCAGTATGAAGATCACTTCAGAGAAAAAATGATAGACGCTGGACTTCCAGTGGATAAGAAGGAGTAATCAATGTCTGACGAACTTAAACCTGATGAATTACTGGACAAGGTAGATCACACCCCCTCCCAGGGTAGCTGGATGACTGATTCTGTCCAGATCCGGCCCGGCATGTACTGCTATGCAGCAAAGGCCGAGAGTGTAGAAACCCTTGGCCTTCCCAATGCCCGACCATGGAATCCCTTGGAAGCGGACTGGAAACTGCCGGAGAACTGGCAGGAGATCATCCACAACGGCATCAAGGAGCGTCTGGAAAAATTCAGGTCCTTTAAAATCTTCATGGACGTATGCGTCCGATGTGGAGCCTGTGCAGATAAATGCCATTTTTTCCTTGGGACCGGTGATCCCAAAAACATGCCGGTACTTAGAGCTGAGCTATTGCGATCGGTGTACAGAAACGATTTCACCACAGTGGGAAAAATTCTCCAGAAAATTCCCGGAGGAAGCAAGCTGGGCGGTAACAGACCCCTTACCCTGGACGTGCTCAAAGAGTGGTGGTACTACTTTTTCCAATGCACTGAATGCCGGAGATGCTCGGTTTTCTGCCCCTATGGCATTGACACCGCAGAGATCACCATCATGGGTCGAGAACTCTTGAACCTTCTGGGTCTCAACATTGACTGGATCGCCACCCCGGTATCCAACTGCTATCAGACCGGTAACCATTTGGGTATTCAACCCCATGCATTCAAAGACATGCTTGACTTCTTCACCGAAGACATTGAAGAGATCACCGGCATTGATGTGGCCCCTCAGTTCAACAAAAAAGGGGCGGATATTCTTTTTATCACCCCCTCGGGTGATGTGTTTGCCGATCCTGGCACCTATACCTGTCAGGGCTACATGATGCTATTCAAGTATCTCAAAGACAAATATGACCTGGATGTCACCTGGAGTACCTATGCCTCCGAGGGCGGGAACTTTGGTTTTTTCACCTCCCACGAGACCATGAAACGTCTTAACGCCAAAATGTACGCAGAAGCCAAACGTCTGGGCGTAAAATGGATTCTTGGCGGTGAGTGCGGCCACATGTGGCGAGTGATCAACCAGTACATGGACACCATGAACGGCCCTGCAGACTTCCTGGAAGAGCCGGTAAACCCCATCACAGGCACCAAGTTTGAAAATGCCAAGTCCACCAAGATGGTTCACATCTGTGAATTCACGGCGGATTTGATCAAACATGGTAAGCTGGAGCTTGACAAGAGCCGTAATGCCAACCGGATTATGACCTTCCATGATTCGTGCAACCCGGCAAGGGGCATGGGGCTTCTGGATGAACCCCGGTATATCATTGAGAATGTATGCGACAACTTCTATGAGATGCCCATCAACACCATCCGGGAGCAGACTTTTTGCTGTGGCAGTGGTGCCGGACTCAATGCCGGTGAGAATATTGAGCTCAGGATGGCCGGTGGTCTTCCCCGGGCCAATGCCGTAAAATATGTCCATGAAAAATTTGGTGTGAACACCCTTGGTACCATCTGTGCCATCGACCGGGCCGCTTTATCCACCTTGATGGAGTACTGGGTGCCGGACGTTGAAGTGTATGGTATCCACGAACTGGTTGGAAACGCCCTGATTATGCCGGGCGAGCAGGAACGAGAGATGGATCTGCGAATGGAACCACTACCCGGCAAGGAGGCAGCAGATGAGTAAAAATGCAATTATGGCAGGTCTTGTGGTGTTTGTTGCCATGGCACTGCTCCCTTTCTGGTACAATATCGGCGGCAGCAGTGCAGCGCCGGAGCCAGAACTTTCGGCAAAGGCAAAAGCTGCCAAAAAATGTGTTCTGGATAAATATGACATGCGGGCCAACCACATGACTCTGCTGGATGAATGGCGGGATTCTGTGGTAAGAGATTCAGACAGAATGTATGAAAGCGCCAATGGAAAGAGCTTTCAGATGAGCCTCTCCACCGGCGAAGAATCCTGCTTGGGATGCCACACAGACAAGGAGAAGTTCTGCGACAAATGTCATACATATGCCTCAGTGGACCCCTATTGCTGGGAGTGCCACACAACATCCAAGGAGATTAACCAATGAAAAAAAGCAGAAGAAGCTTTCTCAAAGCAGCGGGTGTGACTGCGCTGGGCATTGGTGCGGCTCCGGCAATAAAGGCCATTGCCTCATCCGGCTCCGTTGCGGCACCGGTGAAGACCAAAAAAACAGAGGCCCTCACCGCCAAGCGATGGGGCATGGTCATTGACACCAACAAACTCACCGATGAAGTTGCCGAAAACATTGTCCATGCCTGCCATAAGACCCACAATGTTCCGGATTTTGACCATGAGCCCGATGCCGAGAAATACCCCAACACTCGACCGGTCAATAAAACCCAGGAAGTCAAATGGATCTGGGAAGAACATTTTGACCATGCCTTTCCAGACAAGACAGATGAGTTCCTTGCTGAAAAATTCAGGCATCTTCCCTTTCTGGTCACCTGTAACCATTGCAAAAATGCCCCCTGTGTCCAGGCGTGTCCTACCCAGGCCACTTTTAAACGGGAAGACGGCATTGTGCTCATGGACTTCCACCGGTGCATTGGCTGTCGATTCTGCATGGCTGCCTGTCCCTTTGGGTCTAGAAGTTTTAACTTCAGAGATCCAAGACCTTTTGTTGAGGAAGTCAACCCGGACTTCCCCACCCGGACCAAGGGGGTGGTGGAAAAGTGCAATTTCTGTGCGGAACGTCTGGCCAAGGGTCAGCAACCGGCCTGTGTGGAGGTGTCCAAAGGCGCCATCACCGTGGGTGATCTTGAAGACCCCGCCTCCAAGGTCAGGGAACTTCTGGCTGAAAATTATACAATCCGACGTAAGCAGGAGCTTGGTACCGAGCCCTCTGTTTACTATATCATGTAAGAGAGGCACGTATGCTTGAAATAGCTATTAAAGGAAGCAAAAAGTACTGGATATGGCTGGGGCTGCTCCTCACTATCATGACTGTGGCCTTTGTCGTATATATTGATCAATTCATGAACGGACTGATGATCACCGGCATGAGCCGGGATGTCTCTTGGGGATTTTACATTGCCAACTTTACCTATCTTGTAGGGGTTGCCGCAGGCGGGGTCATGGTGGTAATTCCTTACTATCTCCATGACTATGAAAAATTCCACAAAATTACCATCCTGGGTGAATTTCTGGCCGTGGCATCCTTGATCATGTGCCTGCTGTTCATCATTGTGGATCTTGGGCAGCCCACCCGCATGCTCAATGTACTGCTCTATCCCACCCCCCACTCCATGCTGTTCTGGGACATGTTAGTGCTCAACGGCTACCTGTTTTTGAATATTGTTATTGGATGGAAGGTGCTGGAAGCAGAAAGAAATCAAGTCAAACCACCGGCATGGACTACCCCATTGATTTATCTGTCCATTCCCTTTGCTATTGGCATCCACACCGTCACCGCATATCTGTACTGCGGTCTTCCGGGAAGGGGCTTCTGGCTGACGGCCATCCTGGCACCACGATTCCTGGCATCGGCCTTTGCCGCAGGTCCGTCTGTACTCATTCTGCTTTGCTACCTGATTCGGAAAGTCAGTAAATTTGATCCGGGCTGGGAAGCCATTCAGACCCTGTCCAAGATTGTGTGTTATGCACTGATTGCCAATGTATTTTTCTTTACCTGTGAAGTGTTTGTGGTCTTTTACAGTAATATTCCCGGGCACATGTCTCATATTCAGTATCTGTTTTTTGGACTCCACGGCCACAACGCCATGGTGCCCTGGATGTGGACGTCCGTCACACTGATGTTGATTGGTATTGCACTGACCGTGGTACCGGCATTTAGAAGCAATAAGACCCTGCTTCCCTATACCTGTGGCATGATCATCGTTGGTACCTGGATTGACAAGAGCCTTGGCATGATCTCCGGCGGTTTTGTTCCCAACCCCCTGCATCAGATAACAGAGTATGCCCCCAC